>NZ_CAJCKD010000036.1:0-37167 GCF_903970855.1 Curtobacterium sp. ME12 | reverse complement strand
ACCAGGGCGGCCTGCGACTTCGCGGCTGCTTCGTCCTGCGCCGACCGCAGCGCAGCCTGCACCTTCTGCACCTCGGCGCGCTTCGCGGTCTCGTTGCCCTTGGCGCGCTGGACGTCCTGCCACGTGGGGTACTCGGTGGCGTTCGCGGGGACAGCGGTCAGGGTCGGGGCGACGAGCGCGCCGACGACCACGGCGGCCGCGACGAGCACGCCCCGCGAGGGGGTGAGGCGCATGTCGGCAGGCTACCGATGTTCACCAGGAGTCCTGCGAGCCGCGCCGCTGACAGCCTGTGGACTGGTAAAGTCCATCGTGTCCGAGGACTCATTCCCCGGACGTCACACACAACACTGCGCAGGCCGGGCACGGAGCTGGTCATCGGTGGTGGCTCGCGGGCCGGAACGGTTTCCCGAGTGCTTCTACTGCTGGCCAGACATGCGTCCGGAACGATCGGCGCGCACGCACCATCGAGTGCCGTCGCCATGGCCTGCCGAACACACATCAAGGAGGCGCCCTTTTGGAGGGTCCCGAGATCAAGTTCGCCGAAGCCGTCATCGACAACGGCAAGTACGGCAAGCGCACCGTCCGGTTCGAGACCGGTCGGCTCGCGCAGCAGGCCCAGGGCGCGGTCGCCGCGTACCTGGACGAGGAAACGATGCTCCTCTCGGCCACCAGCGCCGGCAAGCACCCGCGTGAAGGATTCGACTTCTTCCCGCTGACCGTCGACGTCGAGGAGCGTTCCTACGCCGCCGGCAAGATCCCCGGTTCGTTCTTCCGTCGCGAAGGCCGTCCGTCGACCGAGGCCATCCTCGTCTGCCGTCTGATCGACCGGCCGCTGCGTCCGTCCTTCGTCGACGGCCTCCGCAACGAGGTGCAGATCGTCATCACCGTCCTGAGCATCGCTCCGGATGAGTTCTACGACGCGCTGGCGATCAACGCCGCGTCCGCGTCGACGCAGATCTCCGGTCTGCCGTTCTCCGGCCCGATCGCCGGTGTGCGCCTCGCGCTCATCCCGGGGTCCAACGGCACCGACCAGTGGGTCGCGTTCCCGAAGGCCTCGCAGCTCGCCGACGCCGTGTTCGACCTGACCGTCGCCGGTCGTGTCGTCACGGACGAGGCCGGCAACGAGGACGTCGCGATCATGATGGTCGAGGCGGAAGCCACCGAGCACGCCTGGGACCTCATCCAGGGCGGCGCCACCAAGCCCGACGAGGCCATCGTCGCCCAGGGCCTCGAGGCGGCGAAGCCGTTCCTCAAGTCCCTCGTCGACGCGCAGGCCAAGCTCGCCGCGCAGTCGGCGAAGGAGATCCAGGACTACCCGGTCTTCCCGCCCTACGCGCCCGAGGTCCACTCGGCTGTCGAGGCCCTCGCGCTCTCCGAGCTCGGCGACGTCTACAAGATCGCCGCCAAGACCGAGCGTCAGGACGCCGACGACGCGCTCAAGTCGCGCGTCAAGGAGGCCATCGCCGCCAAGGTCGAGGCCGGCGAGCTGCCGACCGAGGCCAACGGCCAGGTCAGCGCCGCGTACAAGTCGGTCACGAAGAAGGTCGTGCGCGGCCGCATCCTGACCGAGCAGATCCGCATGGACGGTCGCGGCCTCGCCGACATCCGTCCGCTCGACGCCGAGGTCGCCGTGATCCCGCGCGTCCACGGTTCGGCGATCTTCCAGCGTGGCGAGACGCAGATCCTCGGCGTCACCACGCTGAACATGCTCAAGATGGAGCAGCAGATCGACTCGCTGTCGCCCGTCACGAAGAAGCGCTACCTGCACCACTACAACTTCCCGCCCTACTCGACCGGTGAGACCGGCCGCGTGGGTTCGCCGAAGCGTCGCGAGATCGGGCACGGCTTCCTCGCCGAGCGCGCCCTCGTGCCGGTGCTGCCGTCGCGTGACGAGTTCCCCTACGCCATCCGCCAGGTCTCCGAGGCGCTCAGCTCCAACGGCTCGACCTCGATGGGCTCCGTCTGCGCCTCGACCCTCTCGCTGCTCAACGCCGGTGTGCCCCTCAAGGCCCCGGTCGCCGGCATCGCGATGGGCCTGGTCTCCGACACCGTCGACGGCCAGACCCGCTACGCGGCGCTGACCGACATCCTCGGTGCGGAAGACGCCCTCGGCGACATGGACTTCAAGGTCGCCGGTACCTCGGAGTTCGTCACCGCGATCCAGCTCGACACCAAGCTCGACGGCATCCCGTCGACGGTGCTCGACGCGGCGCTCAAGCAGGCCAAGGAGGCCCGCTCGGCCATCCTCGGTGTGCTGAACGAGGCCATCGACGCCCCCGACGAGATGGCGGACACCGCTCCTCGCGTCATCTCGGTGCAGATCCCCGTCGACAAGATCGGCGAGCTGATCGGCCCGAAGGGCAAGACGATCAACGGCATCCAGGACACCACGGGCGCCGACATCTCGATCGAGGACAACGGCACCGTCTACATCGGCGCCGTCGACGGTCCGTCGGCCGAGGCCGCTCGTGCCCAGGTCAACGCGATCGCGAACCCGACCAACCCGGAGATCGGGGACCAGTTCCTCGGCACCGTCGTGAAGATCGCCACCTTCGGCGCCTTCGTGTCGTTGCTCCCGGGCCGCGACGGTCTGCTCCACGTCTCCGAGGTCCGCAAGCTCGCCGGTGGCAAGCGTGTGGAGAACGTCGAAGACGTGCTCGGCGTCGGTCAGAAGGTCCTCGTCGAGGTCACCAAGGTGGACGACCGCGGCAAGCTGTCGCTCGCGCCGGTCGTGACCGACGAGACCGAGGGTGACTCCACCTCGGCCGAGACGGTCCGCGCCCACGCCGAGGACCCGGCCGAGGGCTGATCCTCTCCGCGTCCTGACGCACGAACGGCCGCCGTCCCTTCCGGGGCGGCGGCCGTTCGGCGTTGCGGGGGCGTGCGTGGGTGCCTCGTGCCGGTCAGGCCGCGGGGGTCTCCTGCGTGCCCATGAGCTGCGCGCGCCCGAGCAGGTGCCCGCGGAGCATGAAGCCCACGACCGCGGGGGTCGCGTCGGCGGGGACCTCGAGCACGGGGACGTCGAGGGCGCTCAGCGTGAAGAAGTAGCGGTGCACACCGTGGCCCGCGGGCGGAGCGGCTCCGAGGAACGTGTCCGTCCCGAACTCGTTGCGGCGGCGGAGCGCCTCGGCGGGCAGCAGGGCATCGTCGGTGCCGGCGCCTGCGGGGAGCGAGGTCGTCGAGCCCGGGACGTCGGTCAGGCTCCAGTGCCAGAAGCCGGAACCGGTCGGGGCATCGGGGTCGTAGACGGTCAGGACGAAGCTCTTCGTGCCCTCGGGTGCGTCCGACCACTCGAGTGCGGGGGAGCGGTCCTCGCCGCCGACGTCGGAGCCGCGTGCCGAGGTGGGCAGCTCGCCTCCGTCGGTGAAGTCGGGGCTCGTCAGGGTGAAGGACGGGACGTCGGGCAGGTTCCAGTTGGGGTCGTTGGCCATGCCCCAAGCCAACACCCGCCGGCTCGGGCCGCGCTCGGTGCGCGCTCGGGGCTGTGGGAGTTCGCACAGGACGGTCTGGAGGCACGGTACGGGCCCGCCACGAGCCTCCCGCCCGCCTGCGGTCGCCTCGACCGCCCCGCGGAAGCGACGGATCCGCGTCGCGTGGGCGCGTCGGTGCCGCGACGGCGACAGGATGCCGCGAACTGTTCGCGGTGATCTGTCGCTCCCGCGAGGGCGACAGCCGAACGCGACAGCGACAGCCGAACGCGACAGCGACAGCGACAGCGACGAGGCGGCGTCAGCCCGCGAGCACCCGGTCGACCACGCGGTTGAGCGCAGCCGTGGCGGCGATCGCGTCACCGGCGTACGCGCCGGCCATCGCACCGTCGCGCGCGAGCATGAGCTCGTCGGCACCGTCGCCGGGAAGGGGGTGTCCGGCCTCCTGCAGCAGGGTCGCGAGTCGCTCGGTGTACCAGTCGCGGTGCACGGCGACGACCTGGCGGACCGGGTCGCGCGGGTCGTGGTACTCGGCGGCGGCGTGCAGGAACGCGCAGCCGCGGAAGGCGGGGTCGTTGACGTCGTCGGCCAGTGCGGCGACCCACGCACGGACGGCCCGCTCGGGGGAGCCGGCGTCGGCGATGAGCTGCTCCATCCGCTCCTGCACACGCTCGTGCTGGGTGCGGATGTAGGCCAGGATCAGGTTGTCCTTCGACCCGTAGTGCTTGTAGAACGTCGCCTTCGTGACGCTCGCCTCGGAGATGAGACGGTCGACGCCGACGCTGTGGATGCCCTCTTCGTAGAAGAGTCGCGTCGCGGTCTCGAGGACACGGACCTTCGCGCCGCCGGAGCGGGGAGTCGGGGGGACGCTCGACCCGTCCGGCGACGCGAGGTTCGTGCTCGGGCCGGGGAGACGCTGGACGGCCGGTTGGGGGGAATCGACCGTCACAGCGTGTACTCCTCGGACTCATCGGCTCCGCGACCGGAGTGGGGGGACTCGGTGGTCGCGCAGGACTGATGTCCCGAGCCGCCGGATCGGAACTTAGGGGGGCTTTCGATCCGGCGTGGCCAACAGTAGCACAAGGAGGACAGACAGACGAGTCGGTCTGTCCACATTTCTTGTACCCCACTTCGAGTGGCACGCGTCCCGGACCGGGAAACTGGGCGGCGGGCATCGCCGGATCAGTAGGCTCGTCTGCGATGAACCAGCCAGTGCCACTGCCGCTCGGGGCCCCGGACACGTCGTTCCTGACGTCCGGCGGGGCCTTCGTCCGTCGCACCGTGCTGCCCTCGGGTGTCCGTGTGCTGACCGAGGCGGTGCCGGGTGCCGCGTCGACGAGCATCGGGTTCTGGGTCGGCGTCGGTTCGCGCGACGAGCGCGACGGGCAGTTCGGGTCGACCCACTTCCTCGAACACCTGCTCTTCAAGGGCACCGAGACCCGGTCGGCGCTCGACATCGCCATCGCGTTCGACTCGGTCGGCGGTGAGCACAACGCTGCGACCGCCAAGGAGTACACCTGCTACTACGCACGGGTCCGGGACACCGATGTCCCGATGGCCGTGAACGTCATCGGTGACATGGTCACCGGTTCGGTGCTCGAACCGGACGCCTTCGCCGTCGAGCGCGGGGTCATCCTCGAAGAGCTCGCGATGGCCGCCGACGACCCGGCCGACGTCGCGGGCGAGGCGTTCTTCGCCGCGGCCTTCGGCGGGCACCCCCTCGGCCGTCCGATCGGCGGCACCCCGGACAGCATCCGTGCGGTCCAGCGCGACGAGGTGCTGGCCCACTACCGCGAGCACTACGCGCCGAACGGCATCGTCGTCACCGCCGCCGGTGCCGTCGACCACGACCGGTTCTGCGAGCTCGTCGCCGGCGTCTTCGACGACGCCCCCGACGCCGAGCCGCTGCCGCGCCGCACCCCCGAGACCGTCGCCGACCCGGTCGAGGCGAAGCTGACCGTGGTGCACCGCCCGACCGAGCAGGTCAGCATGCTCCGCGGCTCGCAGGGCCTCGACCTGCGCGACGACCGCCGTCCCTCGCTCAGTGTCCTGAACGCCGTGCTCGGTGGGGGCATGAGTTCGCGGCTGTTCCAGGAGGTGCGTGAGCGCCGCGGTCTGGCCTACGCGGTGTCGTCGTTCGCCCCCGCGTACCTGGACAACGGTGCCTTCGGTGTCTACGCGGGCTGCGCCCCGGACAACGTCGCGGGTGTCATCGACATCATCGACGCCGAGTTCCGCCGGATGGTCGACCACGGCATCACCGACGACGAGCTCCGACGTGCCAAGGGCCAGATCGAGGGGGCGCTGACGCTCTCGCTCGAGGACTCCGACGCCCGCATGACCCGGCTCGGCCGTTCCGAGCTCGGCACCGGCGAGTACACCGACTTGTCCACGGCGCTCGAGCGTGTCGACGGTGTCACGACCGGCGGGGTGCTCGAACTCGCGCGCGACCTGCTCACCCGGCCGACGATCACCTCGGTGGTCGGTGCCGTGCAGCAGGACGAACTCGCCGCGGCGACCGGGATCGGCAGCTGAGCACGGACATGTCGCACTACCTGTACCTCGTCCGGCACGGCGAACACCAGGACGCCGAACACGGCCTGCGGGACGGCAAGCTCTCCGAACGCGGCAAGCGTCAGGCGACCCTGATCGCGGACCGTCTCGGCGGCGTGCCCTTCGACGGCGTGTACCACTCGCCGCTCGAGGCCCCGAGCGAGACCGCCGCGTTCCTGTCGCAGCGCCTGCCGTCGATCCAGCCCGAGCCCTCGACACTGCTGTTCGACTGCATCCCGTCGGGCCCGACCCCGGACATGCCGCACGCCTACCAGGGCTGGTACGGCGGCATCACCGAAGAGGAGATCGTCGCCGGGCAGGCCCAGATGGGCGACGCCGTGTCGGAGTGGTTCACCCCGGCGCGGGAGGACCGGCACGACCTGCTGATCACCCACAACGCGGTGATCGGCTGGTTCGTGCGCGAGGCGTTCCAGGCCCCCGAGTGGCGGTGGATGGGCACCAACGTCGCGCACACCGCCCTCACGATCATCCGGATCCGCTCGGCGAAGCCCGCCGAGGTGGTCACGCTGAACGACCTGGCCCACCTGCCGGTGGAGCTGCGCACCGGTCTGCCGGTCGACCAGCCGGTCTAGCGGCTGCCCGTCCGGTCGTGCGACGGCACGGCCGGGAGGCCCGTGGCGGCTCAGACGATCGGCTTGCGGTACCAGGCGGTCGCGTTCGGGTTCTCGTTGAACGGCTCGACCCGCTGGTACCCGCGGCCGCGGTACATCGCGCCGGCCGCCACCAGCGAGTCGTTCGTGTCGAGGACGATGCTCGTCGCACCGAGGCCGGCGCCGGCCCGCTCGAGCAGGTCCATCACGGCCGTCGCGACGCCCCGGCCGCGCCCGGCCGGCGCCACGAAGACGTGCTTGACCTCGAACCGGACGTCGACGGCACCGGACGTGTCGACCCCGTCCGCGATCCGGCGGAGGCCGCCGCAGCCGACCGCGACGCCGTCGTCGTACGCCACCGCGAACACCCCGTTCGGCGGCGTGAACTCGGCCGCGGGGGTGCGCTTCCGCGAGTACGTGCCCTGCGCGCTCGGGAACGTCGCCTCGCGCTCGTCCAGGTACGCGTCGAGCAGCGCGTCGACCTCGGGCAGATCGGCCGGCACGGTCCTGACCTCGACTGACATGCGTCGATCCTAGGATGGACCGCATGGTCACTCCCGTCGCCGTCGTCGGCGCCACCGGTCGTCTCGGGGGCCTCGTCGCGTCCGTCGTCGAGGAACTCCCGGAGTTCGAGCTCGTCGCCCGTCTGTCGTCGAAGGACGGCGCGCACGAGGCGCCGCCGTCGGTCTTCGGCGGCGCGGCCCTGGTGGTCGACGTGACGGTGCCGTCGCTCAGCCCGGCGATCGTGGAGAACGCGCTGTCGAGCGGCGCGAACGTGCTCGTCGGCACCTCCGGCTGGTCGCTCGACCGGCTCGCGAAGCTCCGCACCGCGCTGCAGGAACGTCCGGACCAGGGGGTGCTCGTGGTCCCGAACTTCTCGATCGGCTCCGTGCTCGGCACCCACCTGGCGACGATCGCGGCTCCGTGGTTCCCCGCCGCCGAGATCGTCGAGACCCACCACGCCGGCAAGATCGACTCGCCCTCGGGCACCGCGGTGCGCACCGCCGAGCTGATGGCCGACGCCCGGCGCGAGGTCGGTCCCGTCGACGCCCCGCACGTCGACCAGCGCGCCCGCGGCCAGCAGGTCGCCAGCGTGCCCGTCCACTCGCTCCGCCTGCCCGGGGTGAAGGCCGTGCAGGACGTCGTGCTGAGCGGCCCCGGCGAGACGCTGACGATCCGACACGACACCAACGACGACGTCGCCTACGTCGCGGGCATCCGTGCGGCGCTGGCGAACGTGGTGTCGGCGCGGGGCCTCACCGTGGGCCTCGGCAGCGTCCTCGGCATCGGCTGAGGCGTCATGAGTCGGATGGAGCGGGCCGGACGCACGATCCGCTCGCCGTTCTGGGGCGCGGCGCTCATGGCGGTGCTGCTCGCCCTGTACATCGTGCTGGTCGGCCAGCGCGCCGTCGCCTTCATCGCGACCGGCATCCCGATCGGCATCGGCATCGGTGTCGCATTGTTCGTCGTCGCCGCGATCGGAGCGCTCCTGCTCGTGCTGGAGTTCCGCTTCGGCATCCGCATCACCCGGCTCGGCGCGCGGCTCGAGGCCGAGGGCGGCACCCCGGACGACGTCGTCCCGGTGCGGCCGTCGGGCCGGCCGATCCGCGATGCCGCCGACGAGCTGTTCCCGCGGTACCGCGACGCGGTCGAGCAGGACCCGGCCGACTGGCGTGCCTGGTACCGGCTCGGCGTGGTCTACGACGCCGCCGGTGACCGCAAGCGTGCGCGATCGGCGATGCGCACCGCCCTGGCGCGCGCCGCCGACCGCTGACCCCGGGGCCGGCGTCGGATCAGAAGACGGCGTCGATCGCGTCCGCCGCCTGCGTGTACCGGAACGTGTAGCCGGACTCGAGCAGCTTCGTGGGGACCATCCGCTGGCTCGACAGGAGCATGTCGTCGGCGGCGTCCCGCAGCGCAAGGCGCAGGGCGAACTCGGGGATCCGGAAGAGGTACGGGCGGTGCAGGACCTCGGCGACGTGCTTCGTGATGCGGTCGGCGACGACGGGCTCAGGGCCCGCCAGGTTCACCGGCCCGGAGACGTCGGGCGCCGCGGTCGCCAGGTGCACGATCGCGCCCACCTCGTCCTCGAGCGCGATCCACGGCCAGTGCTGGCCACCGGTGCCCAGCCGGCTGCCGACGCCGAGCTTCGTCAGCGGGACGAGCGGCGCGAGTGCACCGCCGCCCTTGCCGATGACGATGCCGGTGCGGAGCGTGACGACGCGGACCCCGGCGGGAGCGGCGTTCGCGGCGGCTTCCCACGCGGTGCAGACGTCGGCGAGGAATCCCGTGCCCGGGGCGGCGTCGTCCTGCAGCACGTCGGCCGGGCGGTCGCCGTACACGCCCGAGGCCGAGCCCGACAGGAACAGCGCCGGGGGAGTGGCGGCGTGCCGCATCGCCTCGACCAGGGTGTCGGTGGCGTCGATGCGCGAGCTGCGGATCTCCCTGCGGTAGGCGTCCGTCCACGGCAGCTTGCCGATGTTCGCGCCGGCCAGGTTGATCACCACGTCGGCCCCGTCGAGGATCGCCGGGTCGAGCGGACGCCGCCCCGGCACCCAGCGGAACTCGGTCGCGGTGCGCGCTTCGCGGCGGACGAGCGTGGTGACGTGGTGCCCCGCCGCGCGCAGGGCGCGGACGAGGGGCGTTCCGATGAACCCGGACGAGCCGGCCACCAGGATCGAGAGCGGTTGTTCCGTCGTGTCGGGCATGCCCGCAACGCTACTCACACCGACGTAGGCTTCTGTGTGTGACCGACAGCGAGACCGTACAGCCCGACGCCTCCGTCCCGACCCCCTACGAAGACCTGCTCCGCCGGGTCCTGACCGAGGGAACGCCGAAGGGCGACCGCACCGGCACCGGCACCCGCAGCCTGTTCGGCGCGCAGCTCCGCTACGACCTGTCGAAGGGGTTCCCCCTCGTCAGCACGAAGCGCGTGCACTTCAAGTCGGTCGCGTACGAGCTCCTCTGGTTCCTCCGCGGCGAGGGCAACGCCACCTGGCTGCAGGAGCACGGTGTCCGGATCTGGAACGAGTGGGCGGACGCCGACGGCGACCTCGGTCCGGTGTACGGCGTGCAGTGGCGTTCGTGGCCCACCCCCTCGGGTGAGCACGTCGACCAGATCGCTCAGGTCATCGACCAGATCAGGACGAACCCGGACAGCCGCCGGCTCATCGTCTCGGCGTGGAACGTCGCCGACGTGCCGGACATGGCGCTCGCCCCGTGCCACGCGTTCTTCCAGTTCTACGTCAACGACGGCAAGCTCTCGTGCCAGCTCTACCAGCGGAGCGCCGACATGTTCCTCGGCGTCCCGTTCAACATCGCCTCGTACGCGCTGCTGACCCACATGATCGCGGCGCAGACCGGGCTCGAGGTCGGCGACTTCGTCTGGACCGGCGGCGACTGCCACATCTACGACAACCACGTCGAACAGGTCGAGGAGCAGCTGTCCCGCACGGCGTACCCGATGCCGACGCTCGAACTCGCGCCGCGCGACTCGATCGACGACTACGAGTACGAGGACTTCACCGTCGTCGGCTACGAGCACCACCCGGCGATCAAGGCCGCGGTCGCCGTCTGATGATCGGCATGGTCTGGGCCCGTTCGACCACCGGTGTCATCGGTGCCGACGGCGGCATGCCCTGGCACGTGCCCGAAGATCTGGCGCACTTCAAGCAGGTCACCGGCGACGCGACCGTGCTGATGGGCCGGCGCACCTGGGAGTCCCTGCCCGAGCGCTTCCGGCCGCTGCCCGGTCGGCGCAACGTCGTGCTCACCCGTGACACGACGTGGACCGCCGACGGCGCCGAGGCCGTGCACGACCTGCAGGCCGCGCTCGAGGCTGCCGACGGCGCCGACGAGACCGTGTGGGTGATCGGGGGCGGTCAGGTCTACGCCGCCGCACTCGACGCGGCCGACCACGTCTCCGAGACCCTCATCGACGTCGACGTGCCCGGCGACACCGTCGCACCGATGCTCGGCGAGGCGGCCGGCTGGAAGCTCACCGACGAGGGCCCGTGGCAGGAATCCCGGAACGGCGGCACCCGCTACCGGTTCCTGGAGTGGCAGCGCCGCGCCTGAGCGCGCGCACGGGCCGGGCGTGACCGGCGTGACGGACGTGATCCGGGCCTCCCGGTCGCGCCGCAGGCGGTCCACCGTCCACACGGACGGCGGTCCTCGCGCGCATCCCCGGTACGCTGGTGCCCGTGTCCCCGCGTGAGAATCCCTTCGGTCAGGTCCTCGTCGCCCTCGTGACCCCGTTCACGGCCGACGGCGAGGTCGACTGGCCCGGCGTCGAGCAGCACATCGACGACTGCATCACCGCCGGCGCCGACGGCATCGTCGTCACCGGCACGACCGGCGAGACGTCGACGCTGACCGACCCGGAGAAGCTCCGTCTGGTCGAGGTCGGCAAGTCCGTCGCGGCCGGCCGCGCGAAGATCATCACGGGCGGTGGCTCGAACGAGACCGCACACGCGATCCACCTGTACAAGCAGAGCGAGCAGGCCGGCGCGGACGGCGTGATGATCGTCACGCCGTACTACAACAAGCCGACGCAGTCGGGTGTCCTCACCCACTTCCGGATGATCGCGGACGCCACCGACCTGCCGGTGATCCTGTACGACATCCCGGGCCGCACCGGCATCCCGATCACGTACGACACGATCCTGCGTGCGTCGAAGCACCCGAACATCCTCGCCGTGAAGGACGCCAAGGGCGACTTCGCCGAGGTCTCGCGGGTGCTGAACAACACTGACCTCATGTACTTCTCCGGCGACGACACGAACGTGCTCCCGCACCTGTCGATCGGCGCCACCGGCCTGATCGGCGTGACCGCGAACATCACGAGCGCGCCGTACCGCACCATCGTCGACGCCGTGAACCGGGGCGACCTGGCCACCGCGACGGCCGAGCACAAGCGACTCGAGCCGCTCGTCCGCGCCGTGATGACGCACGTTCCCGGTACCGTGGCCGCGAAGTACATCCTGCACGGGCTCGGCCGCATCGGCAGTCCGCGCGTCCGACTGCCGCTCGTCGGCCCGGAGGACTCCGAGGCGTACGCCATCGAGACCTCCCTCGAAGCCGTGCGCGACGTGCCCGGCGCCGACTTCTCGAACTTCCGCCCCGACCGCAACGCGGCGGCCGGCGGTGCACTACCGAAGGTGCCAGGCACCACCCGCTAGCGAACACCGCGGCGCGCAGCACGCGCGCCGCCCGAATCCGTAGGACCGAATGCCCACACAAGTCTCCGAACCGCAGCCGCTCGAAGCCGGCACCCTCCGCGTCGTCCCCATCGGGGGCCTCGGCGAGATCGGTCGCAACATGACCGTCTACGAGTACGAGGGCAAGCTGCTCATCGTCGACGCCGGCGTGCTGTTCCCCGAGGAGCACCAGCCCGGTGTCGACCTGATCCTGCCGGACTTCTCGCCGATCCGTGACCGCCTCGACGACGTCCTCGGTGTCGTGCTCACGCACGGCCACGAGGACCACATCGGCGCCGTCCCGTACCTGCTCAAGCTCCGCGACGACATCCCGCTGATCGGCTCCACGCTGACCCTCGCGCTCGTCGAGGCGAAGCTCAAGGAACACCGGATCAAGCCGTACACGCTCGTCGTGGCCGAGGACCAGACCGAGCAGATCGGCCCGTTCCACCTCGAGTTCGTCGCCGTGAACCACTCCATCCCGGACGCCCTGGCCGTCGCGATCACGACCCCCGCCGGTCGTGTGCTGCACACGGGTGACTTCAAGATGGACCAGCTCCCGCTGGACGACCGCATCACCGACCTCCGTGCGTTCGCCCGTCTGGGCGAGGCCGGCGTGGACCTGTTCCTGCCGGACTCCACGAACGCCGACGTGCCGGGCTTCACCGCTCCGGAGCGCGACATCGGCCCGGTGCTCGAGAACATCATCATGCGCGCCCGCAAGAAGGTCGTCGTCGCGAGCTTCTCGTCGCATGTGCACCGCGTGCAGCAGGTCCTCGACGCCGCCGCGGCAGCGAACCGCAAGGTCGCGTTCATGGGGCGCTCGATGATCCGCAACATGACGATCGCCGCCGACCTCGGGTACCTGCGGGTGCCGGAGAACGTGCTCATCGACACGAAGAAGGCGAAGAACGTCCCCGACGACCAGATCGTCTACATGTCGACCGGGTCGCAGGGCGAGCCGATGGCCGTCCTGGCGCGCATGGCGAACCTCGAGCACCAGATCGAGATCGGCGAGGGCGACACCGTCATCCTCGCGTCCTCGCTCATCCCGGGCAACGAGAACGCCGTGTACCGCGTCATCGACGGGCTGACCAAGCTCGGCGCGAAGGTCGTGCACAAGGGCAACGCGAAGGTGCACGTCTCCGGACACGCCTCCGCCGGCGAGCTGCTCTACTGCTACAACATCCTGCGGCCGCGCAACGTGCTCCCCGTCCACGGCGAGCACCGCCACCTGTACGCGAACGCCGACCTGGCGATCCAGACGGGTGTCCCGCCGCGCAACGTGATCCTCGGGCAGGACGGCATCGTCGTCGACCTGAAGGACGGCGTCGCGACGGTCGCCGGCCAGCTCGACATCGGCTACGTCTACGTCGACGGCTCCACCGTCGGCGAGATCACCGACGCGGACCTGAAGGACCGCCGCGTCCTGTCGGAAGAGGGCTTCATCTCGATCTTCTGTGCGGTGGACTTCACCACCGGGCAGTGCGTGATCGGTCCGGAGATCCAGTCGCGCGGCTTCGCCGAGGACGACTCCGTGTTCGACGACGTCCGCCCGCAGATCGCCAAGGCGATCTCCGAGGCCGCCGCCAACGGCACGCGCGACTCGCACGCCTTCGCGCAGGTCGTCCGTCGCACGGTCGGTCGCTGGGTGAACACGAAGCACCGCCGTCGTCCGATGATCGTCCCGGTGGTCATCGAGGCGTAGCGCCCGTTCACGAGCACGCTCGCGTTCGCGTCCGTCCGGCCCGGGAGGCCCGTCCAGCGTCCGTCACGGATGCTGCGGCGGGCCTTCCTGCGTTTGTCCTGAGCGGGCGTTAGGGTTCTGCCCATGGCCGGAGGCACCAAGTCGACCACGCGCTCGCGCGCGTCCACGTCGTCCCGTGGCAACGGGACGCGCGGTTCGTCGCGCACCCAGGCCACGACGAAGAAGCTGCCGCAGGCTGCGCCCACACCGGTGTTCCGTGAGCAGAACCCGCTCGTGACCTTCTGGCTCGCGATGGCGCACGGCGTCGGCGCGATGTTCCGGCTGCTCGGCAAGGAGACCCTCGAGAAAGACCAGCGGCGCGACGGGTTCCCGTTCCTGCTGTTCCTGCTGGCCATCGCCGGCGGGGTCGTCGAGTGGCTCAACCCGACCAACAGCGTCTCCGTCGCACTCGACGCGTACACGTTCGGCGGGCTGTTCGGCCGTCTGGCGTTCGCCCTGCCCGTCATCATGATCGTGTTCGCCGGGTGGCTGTTCCGGCACCCGGCCTCGGTGCACGACAACACCCGGATCGGCATCGGCCTGGGCATCCTGATCGTGTCGATCGCCTCGCTCTGCCACGTCTTCGGTGGCCGACCGAGCGCGGCCGACGGCATGCCCGCGCTGGCCGCCGCCGGTGGGGTGCTGGGCTGGGTGGTCATCGGCTGGCTCGTGACGATCGCGACCGCCTGGGTGGCCGTCCCCGTGGCGATCGTGCTGCTCGTGCTCTCGCTCTTCATCATCACCAAGACGCCGCCGAACAAGCTCGGGCGACGCCTGCACGAGCTCTACGCCTACCTGTTCGGCGCCCCGGCCCCCGCAGCAGAACCCGAGGCCGACGCCGCCGCCGTGGCGGAGCCCGCCGCCCGCGCCCGCACGTCGAAGCGCGGCAAGAAGGGCGACACCGACTTCCAGCTGTTCGACGACCTCGGGTTCGGTGACGAGCCGGCCGCTGCCGACGCCGAGGCCGGGGGCGACAACGTGCCGTGGTGGCGCCGGAACAAGTCCGGCCGCGAAGAGGACCCGGCGTACGACAGCCCCGTGCTGCCCCCGGCCACCGGGGTCGCCCCGGCTGCCGCTGCGGTCGCACCAGCTGCGCCCGTCGTGCCCGCTGCGCCCGCCGTGAGCCCGAACGCCGGTGCAGCCGCCGGGCTCGTCGACCTCACGCCGGCCGAGCCCGCGTCGGTCAACCTCAACGACTCCGTCGAGCAGGACCTGCAGGACGCCGAGCAGGCCCTCCGCGCGTTCGGCACCGACGTCCCCGCGCGGCCGGAGCCGACCGCCGACATCCGTCCCGCGGTGCCCGAGGTGCTGGCCGAGCCCGAGATCGTCGACGAGCCAGAGGACATCGACGCCGCCGCCGAGCTCAGCGCGGCCGCCGCCGGTGCCGACGACGATCCGTCGAAGCCCTACCGACTGCCCGCCGCCACGACGCTGAGCTCCGGGACGCCCTCGGTCGCGCGGAGCCAGGCGAACGACGACATCGTCGCCGCGATCACCGGGGTGCTCACCGAGTTCAAGGTCGACGCGAAGGTCACGGGGTTCTCCCGCGGGCCGACGGTGACCCGGTACGAGATCGAGCTCGGCCCCGGCGTCAAGGTCGAGCGCGTCACGGCCCTGTCGAAGAACCTGTCGTACGCGGTCGCCTCGAACGAGGTCCGCATCCTGTCGCCGATCCCGGGCAAGAGCGCCATCGGCGTCGAGATCCCGAACACCGACCGTGAGATCGTCTCGCTCGGCGACGTGCTGCGTTCGAACGCCGCCCGGAAGTCGAAGCACCCGATGACGATCGGCGTCGGCAAGGACGTCGAGGGCGGCTTCGTCGTCGCGAACCTGGCGAAGATGCCGCACCTGCTCGTCGCCGGCTCCACCGGTTCCGGCAAGTCGGTGTTCATCAACTCGATGATCACGTCGCTGCTGATGCGCGCGAAGCCGTCCGAGGTCCGCATGGTCCTGGTCGACCCGAAGCGCGTCGAGCTCTCGATCTACGCCGGCGTCCCGCACCTCATCACGCCCATCATCACGAACCCGAAGAAGGCGGCCGAAGCGCTGCAGTGGGTCGTGAAGGAGATGGACATGCGGTACGACGACCTCGCGTCGTTCGGGTTCCGCCACGTCGACGACTTCAACAAGGCGATCGAGAACAACGAGATCGTCCTGCCGGCGGGCAGCGAGCGGAAGCTCAAGCCGTACCCGTACCTGCTCGTCGTCGTCGACGAGCTCGCCGACCTCATGCTCGTGGCGCCGCGCGACGTCGAGGAGTCGATCGTCCGGATCACCCAGCTCGCCCGTGCCGCCGGCATCCACCTGGTGCTCGCGACGCAGCGTCCCTCGGTCGACGTCATCACCGGGCTGATCAAGGCGAACGTGCCGTCGCGCATCGCCTTCGCGGTGACGAGCGTCACGGACTCCCGCGTCATCCTCGACCAGCCCGGCGCCGACAAGCTCATCGGGCAGGGCGACGCGCTCTTCCTGCCGATGGGTTCGTCCAAGTCGCTCCGCGTGCAGGGTGCCTGGGTGCAGGAGGGCGAGGTCGCCGAGGTCGTCCAGCACGTCACGCGGCAGGCGCAGCCCGAGTACCGCCAGGACGTCCAGGCCGTGGTCGAGCGCAAGGAGATCGACGCCGACATCGGCGACGACCTCGAACTGCTGCTCGCGGCCGTCGAGCAGGTCGTGTCGACCCAGTTCGGCTCGACGTCGATGCTGCAGCGCAAGCTCCGCGTCGGCTTCGCCAAGGCCGGTCGCCTGATGGACCTGATGGAGTCGCGCGACATCGTCGGGCCGTCCGAGGGCTCGAAGGCCCGCGACGTCCTGGTGACCGCCGACCAGCTGCCCGCGGTGCTCGCGAAGCTCCGTGGCGAGGAGCCGCCCGCAGCGGCCGCTCCGGCAGCGCCGGCGCCGACGCCGTCCGGCGACGGTGACCGGTACGGCGCCGACCCCGTCGGGGACATGACCCGCGGGTACGATGAAGTCCACGACGAGCCCGATGAGGACGCGTGGGGACTGACGGGCAGGGAGTGACGGCGATGACCGCCTCGGACAGCACGAACACCACGCACGGCGCACGGTTCCCGTGGCGCGGGCGGCTCCTGCGCAAGGGCCCCGGCCCGGCGTCGACCGCGAACGTCGCGAACATCATCACGGTGGTGCGCATCCTCATGGCGCCGCTGTTCTTCGTCCTGCTGCTCACCGACGCCGGCAACGACGGCCCGCTGCGCATCTGGGCCGCGGTCGTCTTCGTCGTGGCGATCGTCACGGACAGCGCCGACGGCATCATCGCCCGTCGGCAGAACCTGGTCACGGACTTCGGCAAGCTCGTCGACCCGATCGCGGACAAGGTGCTCATCGGTGGTGCCCTCGTCGCGCTGTCGATCCTGCAGGAGCTGCCCTGGTACGTGACCGTGCTGATCATGGTGCGTGAGATCGGCATCACGGTCTTCCGGTTCGCGGTGCTCTCCGACCGGGTGATCCCGGCCAGCCGCGGCGGCAAGATCAAGACCGTGCTGCAGGCCGTCGCCCTGACGGCCGCGCTGTTCCCGTGGTGGAACCTGGTCGGCGACTGGGCACACTGGGTCAACGGCATCCTGATGACGGCCGCGTTCCTGGCAACGATCCTGAGCGGGATCGACTACCTCTGGCAGGCATGGAAGCACAACCGCACCACGGCATGACCGGACCCGAGCGCTCGACGCAGGCTGCGCCTCCCGTCCCGGTCGCATCGGGACTCATCGCCGAACTGACGGCGCGGGGCGAGACGCTCGCCGTGGCGGAGTCGCTGACCGGCGGCCTCGTGGTCGCCACCCTCGTCGACGTGCCGGGCGCGAGCGCCGTCGTCCGCGGCGGCGTCGTGGCCTACGCGACGCCCGTGAAGCACTCCGTGCTCGGGGTCTCGGCGGAGCTGCTCGAAGCCGAGGGCGCCGTGCACCCCGAGGTCGCCCGGCAGATGGCCGCCGGTGTCCGGATCGCGCTGTCGGTCGACGGGGAGCCCGCGACGTGGGGGATCAGCACGACGGGCGTCGCCGGCCCGGATCCGCAGGACGGCAAGCCCGTCGGCACCGTGTACGTGGGGATCGCCTCCGCCGTGGGGGCCGAGGCCTTCGAGCTGCACCTCGACGGCGACCGGGGAGCAATCCGGCACGCCACCGTCTCCGAACTCCTTGCACGGATGTCGTCCGAGGTCCGGGGCCGGGAATAGGTCCCGTTTCCACTGGGTTACATCTCACGAAATCTCCAGCAGTACGGCAGCCAGCCTGGCTAACATGCTGCAACCGGCAACGCTAGTGTTGCTGAACCCGAACTCGATCCACCGGACCGAGCGGGCGCGGAGACGACAGAGAGGAGGAGTTCTCATGGTTCTCGTTCGTCAGGAAATCGGCGATGTGCTCCGGGACTTCCGCTTGCAGAAGGGCCGGACCCTCCGTCAGGTCGCGTCCAAGGCCAGTGTCGCGCTCGGGTACCTCAGTGAGGTCGAGCGCGGGCAGAAGGAAGCCAGCTCGGAGATCCTCGCGTCCGTCGCGGATGCGCTGGACACGCCCATCTCGACCATCATGCGTGAAGTGGGTGACCGCCTCGCGATCGTCGAGGGGCTGACCCCCGTCCCCGACACGCTCCCGGACGACCTCGTCGCCGAGTTCGACAACGACCTCGCGGTGCGCTGAGCGCATCGCACCGAACGCCCTCGCCGGTCCTTCCCGGCGGGGGCGTTCTGCGTTCCGGCCCACGCTCACGCGCCTAGGCTGGTCGGATGCGCGTGAGTGAGTTCTGGCGAGCCGTCGACCAGGTGTTCGGAGAGGCCTACGGTTCCGTGGTCACCCGTGACGTCGTGCTCGAGGGGCTCGGCGGTCGCTCCGCCGTGGACGCCCTTGCGGCCGGGATCGACGCCCGCCGCGTGTGGGACGCCCTGTGCGACTCGCAGGACGTCCCGGTGGACCGCCGGCACGGCAAGGGCCTGGCCGAACCCCGGGACTGAGCCGGTTCCGCGGGGCCGGGTACCCGAAACTGTGTTCGGCGTGTTGCTCGAACGCGTGTTCGATCGGTGGTAGCTTCCTCCACAGCGGCGTCGCCCGGGTGTTCCATCCACAGATCGCGTGACCGTCGGCAGTGATGTCGGTGGCTCGCCATAGGTTGATGGACATCGGGAACAGCCCGAAGCCTTGTCGCAGAACCATCGGCCTTGCACCATCGGCCGGCGTGGACGCGACAGCCTACAGGCGGCCGAACACGAGCACGAAGGAGCACCCCATGCCATCACCGGCAGACCGCGAGAAGGCCCTCGAGACCGCACTCGCACAGATCGACAGGCAGTTCGGCAAGGGTGCGATCATGCGCCTCGGTTCGGACGAACGCGCGCCCGTCAACGTCATCCAGACCGGGTCGGTGGCGCTGGACGTCGCGCTCGGCATCGGTGGCCTGCCCCGCGGCCGGATCGTCGAGATCTACGGCCCGGAGTCGTCGGGTAAGACGACCCTCACCATCCACGCCATCGCCAACGCCCAGCGCGCCGGTGGCATCGCGGCCTTCATCGACGCCGAGCACGCGCTCGACCCCGAGTACGCCAAGAAGCTCGGCGTCGACATCGACGCCCTCCTCGTGTCGCAGCCCGACACCGCCGAGCAGGCGCTCGAGATCGCGGACATGCTGGTCCGCTCCGGTTCCATCGACCTCATCGTCATCGACTCCGTCGCGGCCCTCGTGCCCCGCGCCGAGATTGAGGGCGAGATGGGCGACTCGCACGTCGGTCTGCAGGCCCGCCTCATGTCGCAGGCCCTGCGAAAGCTTGCCGGTGGCCTGAACCAGACGCAGACCACGATGATCTTCATCAACCAGCTGCGCGAGAAGATCGGCGTGTTCTTCGGTTCACCGGAGACCACCTCGGGCGGTAAGGCGCTGAAGTTCTACGCGTCCGTCCGCCTCGACATCCGTCGCATCGAGACGCTCAAGAGCGGCACCGACGCGGTGGGCAACCGCACGCGTGTCAAGGTCGTCAAGAACAAGATGGCGCCGCCGTTCAAGCAGGCGGAGTTCGACATCCTGTACGGCGTTGGCATCTCGCGCGAAGGCTCGCTGCTCGACTTCGGTGTCGACCACGGCATCGTGAAGAAGTCGGGTGCCTGGTACACGTACGACGGCGACCAGCTCGGGCAGGGCAAGGAGAACTCGCGTTCCTTCCTGATCCAGAACCCCGAGATCGCTGCCGACATCGAAGGCAAGATCCTCGCCAAGCTCGGGGTCGGCGGCGCTAAGGCCGAAGACGCCCCGGTCGAGTCGATCGCGCCGAAGCTCGCGGAGCGCAAGGGCGCGTGAGCACCGACCACGACGACGACGGCCTCGCACCGGTCACCGACCTGTTCGGTGCGAGGTCGCGTCGTCGCGCTCCTGCCACGCCGCTGACGCCCGCGATCCCCGAGCCTCCGGTCTCACCGGACGAGCCGCACGACACCGACGGCTGGACGCTGCCCGAGTCGGACGAAGGCCGGGCGGACGCGTTCCCCGCATCGCTCGACGCCGATTCGCCGGTGCCCCTGCACGGGGCCCGGGGGCCGGCAGCGTGGGTGTCGCCCGTCATCGGTGACGGCAGCGGGCGCTCGAGCCGTGCCGAGCAGGACGGCTACGACTCCGAGACCGCTGACGCGACCACCGCGTCGGTGTTCTCCATCGCCGGCGGCGCGGAGATCGACCCGGCCGACGCACCGCGTCCGCTCGACGAACAGCGTGCGGACGCCGAACGGATCAGCCTGCGCGCGCTCGGCCGCAAGGGCGTGAGCGAGTCCGAGATGCGGACCCTGCTGCTGCAGCAGGACCTCGACCCCGACGTGGTCGAGCACGAGATCGAACGGTTGACCCGTGTCGGGCTCCTCGACGACGTCGCCCTCGCCACCGACCTGGTGGATCGACTGCACGCCCGCAAGGGCCTCGGGCGACAGGGTGTCGTGACCGAGCTCCGTCGCCGGGGCATCGACCAGGTGGCGATCGACACCGCACTCGACGAAGCCGCTGATGACGAGGACGACGAGTTCCTCCGTGCGCAGGAACTCGCTGACAAGCGGGCACCGCAGATGCGCGGACTCGACCGGGCCACCGCGGAACGCCGGCTGTCCGGCTTCCTGATGCGCAAGGGCTACAGCTCCGGTGTCGTCCGGATCGCCGTCGAACGTGCCCTCGACGGCGGTGGGAAACGGCCGCAACCCGGCCGCGGGACCGTCCGCTTCGAGTAGTCGCTCCGACCTACACTGGAACGACCATGGCCACCGTCGCAGCGCGCCCCCGCACCTACGAAGTCCGCACCTACGGGTGCCAGATGAACGTGCACGACTCCGAGCGGTTGAGCGGGTCGCTGCAGGCCGCCGGCTACACCGCGGCGGACGGCGGACAGGCAGACGTCGTGGTCATCAACACCTGTGCGGTGCGCGAGAACGCGGACAACCGTCTCTACGGCAACCTCGGGCAGCTCGCTGGGATCAAGCGCGAGCACCCCGGCATGCAGATCGCCGTCGGCGGGTGCCTGGCGCAGAAGGACAAGAACGTCATCCTCGAGAAGGCGCCGTGGGTCGACGTCGTCTTCGGCACGCACAACATGGGGTCGCTGCCGACCCTGCTCGAGCGGGCGCGGCACAACGACGAGGCGCAGATCGAGATCCTCGAGGCACTCGACGTCTTCCCGTCGACGCTGCCGACCAAGCGCGACTCGACGCACAGCGGCTGGGTCTCGATCTCGGTCGGCTGCAACAACACCTGCACGTTCTGCATCGTCCCCTCGCTCCGCGGCAAGGAGAAGGACCGCCGTCCCGGTGACGTCCTGGCCGAGATCCAGGCGCTCGTCGACGACGGCGCGATCGAGGTCACGCTGCTCGGGCAGAACGTGAACTCCTACGGGGTCGAGTTCGGCGACCGACAGGCGTTCGGCAAGCTGCTGCGGGCCACCGGTGCCATCGAGGGGCTCGAGCGCGTCCGCTTCACGAGTCCGCACCCGGCGGCGTTCACCGACGACGTCATCGATGCGATGGCCGAGACCCCGAACGTGATGCCCCAGCTCCACATGCCGCTGCAGTCGGGTTCCGACCGGGTCCTCAAGGCCATGCGCCGGAGCTACCGCAGCGAGCGGTTCCTCGGCATCCTCGACCGCGTCCGCGCGAAGATCCCGCACGCGGCGATCTCCACCGACATCATCGTCGGGTTCCCCGGCGAGACCGACGCCGACTTCGAGGACACCCTGCGCGTCGTCGAGCAGGCACGATTCGCCTCGGCGTTCACGTTCCAGTACTCCATCCGCCCGGGCACCCCCGCGGCGACGATGGACGACCAGCTGCCGAAGCAGGTCGTGCAGCAGCGCTACGAGCGACTCGTCGCCCTGCAGGAACGCATCACCGCGGAAGAGAACGCGCTGCAGGTCGGCCGGAGCGTCGAGGTACTCGTCGCCTCCGGTGAGGGCCGCAAGGACGACGCCACCCGCCGGCTCTCCGGTCGCGCAGAGGACTCCCGGCTCGTGCACTTCACCGTTCCCGCCGGGTCCGAGGTCCCGCGCCCCGGCGACGTGGTCACGGTCGACATCACCCGTGCCGCACCGCACTTCCTGCTCGCGGACGACGACGCTCCGCTGCGCATCCGTCGCACCCGGGCCGGTGACGCCTGGGACCGGGCGCAGGCCGAGAGCTGCGGCGTGCCCGCGCCCGCTGCCGCTGCGGGCGACGGGCCCCGTCCGGTCTCGCTCGGGCTGCCCACGCTCCGTGTCGGGCGCTGAGCTCCCCGGGGCTGCGCCGACGAGCGACGCGTTGCTCGCATCCGGTGACGCCGCGGACCTGATCGCAGTCGTCGGGGCGACCGGCACCGGGAAGTCCGACCTCGGCATCGCGATCGCGGAACGGTTGCGTGCTGCGGGCCGTCGCGCGGAGATCATCAACGCGGACGCCATGCAGCTGTACCGGGGCATGGACATCGGCACCGCGAAGCTCCCGCCGGCCGAGCGGCACGGCATCCCGCACCACCAGCTCGACGTGCTCGACGTCACCGACGAGGCGAGTGTCGCCGCTTACCAGGTCGCCGCCCGCGCCGACGTCGACCGGATCCAAGCCGACGGTGGCGTGGCCGTCCTCGTCGGCGGCAGCGGCCTGTACGTCTCCGCGGTGCTGTTCGACCTCGCGTTCCCGGGCACCGATCCCGCGCTCCGCGCGCAGCTCGAGCGCGAGCACGAGGAGCTCGGCCCGGGCATCCTGCTCGAGCGACTCCGCGCCCTCGACCCGGCGGCCGCCGCAACGATCGACGCGCGCAACCCACGGCGGTTGATCCGTGCACTCGAGATCGCGAGCCGATCCGAGGTCGTGACCCCGAGCCTCCCGGCCGCGCCCAGCGCCTGGCGACCGTCCCTGATCCTGCACCTGCGGCGTGACCGCGAGCAGCTCGTGTCGGCGCTGCACGAGCGGGCCGCGCGGATGTTCGAGGCCGGACTCGTCGACGAGGTCGCGGCCCTCCGCGAGCAGGGACTCGAGCAGGGCAAGACCGCGCGGGGCGCCATCGGGTACTCGCAGGCGCTCGAGGTGCTCGCCGGCACGGCGACCCGCGAACAGGCGGTCGAGGCGACCGGCATCGCGACCCGGAAGTACGCCCGGCGGCAGGTGTCGTGGTTCCGCCGGTACGCCGATGCCGAGACGCTCGACGTCACGGGGGCGGACCGCGGTGACCTGTCGGAACTGGCCCGTAGGATCGTGCCGTGACCGAGCTGCACTTCACCAAGGGCCAGGGGACCGGCAACGACTTCGTCCTGTTCGCCGACCCCGACGCCACCGTCGACCTGACCCCCGAGCGGATCCGGGCCATCGCGGACCGGCGCTTCGGCGTGGGCGGCGACGGCGTGATCCGCGCCGTGCGGTCCGAGGCGATCCCCGAGGGGCGTGCGCTCGTCGCCGTCGAGCCCGAGGCGACGTGGTTCATGGACTACCACAACGCCGACGGCACGGTCGCGGAGATGTGCGGCAACGGCATCCGCGTGTTCGCTAGGTACCTGACCGAGTCGGGCCTGGTCGAGCTCGCTCCTGGCGAGACGCTCACCGTCGGCAGCCGCAAGGGGCTGGTCGACATCCAGCGCACCACGAACGGGTTCGCCGCCGACCTCGGCCGCTGGGGTCTGGGCATCGAGGGCGGTGGCTCCGACGACGTGCTCGTGCGGGCCAAGAACCTCGACGGGGCGCGGCCCGGCATCGGCATCGACGTGGGCAACCCGCACGTGGTCGTCGCCGTCGAGACCGAGGACGAACTGGCCGACCTCGACCTGACCTTCCTGCCGGTGCTCGATCCGGCACCGGAGCACGGCGCGAACGTCGAGTTCGTGCTGCCCGGCGATCCGCTCATCAAGGACGGCGTCGGTGAGATCACGATGCGGGTGCACGAGCGGGGGAGCGGGGAGACGCTCTCGTGCGGCACGGGGGCAGTCGCGGCCGCCCTCGCCACGCGCTACTGGGTCGGCGCGGGCGCGCCGGACACCTGGCGCGTGCGGGTGCCGGGCGGGCTGCTGACGGTGCGGATGACGGCGACCGAGGACGGCGAGCACGTGTCGCTGTCCGGTCCCGCCGAGCTGGTGTTCTCAGGCGACCTGACGGTCTGACGCGGGGTGGTCGCGGAGCGGCTGCGCGCGGTCGCTCGCTCCGCGGTGCTTCGTGAGCAGGAATGGTCGGGTGCGCCCCGGCGACCCGACCATTCCTGCTCACGAAGTGCACGCACACGAAGTGCACGCACACGAAGTGCACGCACACGAGGTGCACGCTCACGAAGTGCGGACGCGCCCTATGCGCTGCGGCGCACCCGGATGACTCGGAACCCCTTCGCCGTCGACTCCCGGGTGACCGCGAACTCCGAGCCGAGCGACCCGACGAGCCACTTCTGCAGCGAGTCACCCCCGAGGTCCTTCGACACGACGAGCCAGGCGTCGCCCCCGACCTCGAGCCGGGGCAGCCACGTCAGCAGGATCTGGTGCAGCTCGTCCTTGCCGACACGGATCGGCGGGTTCGACCAGATCGTGCGGAAGCGCAGGTCAGCCGGCACGTCGTCGGGCAGGGCGATCGTGACGTTCGACGCCCCCGCAGCAGCCGCGTTGGCGCGCGCGAGCCCGAGCACCCGCTCGTTGACGTCGACGCCCCACACGTGGGCGTCGGGGGACTGCAGGGCCATCGTGATCGCGATCGGCCCCCAGCCGCAGCCGATGTCGAGCAGTGCTCCGTCGGCAGCGGGTGCCGGCACCGAGCCGAGCAGGACCTTCGTGCCGCGGTCGATCCCGTCGGGGCTGAAGACGCCCGCCGCGGTCGACAGGGTGAGGGGCTGACCGGCGAGCGTGACGTGCACCTGGCGCTGGCGGACCTCCGACGACGGAGTGGCCGAGAAGTAGTGGTCGTTCGCCATGGATGAACCGTACCGGCAACCGAGTGTGTCGGAGGGCCTCCAGAGGTAGCCTGTGCACAGGATGACGGATACCCATCAGCAGAACCACCAGACCAACGACGACAGCGCAGACGGTGTCGTCGAGAGGGTGTTGCGCAACGCAGACCACCGCGCAGCATCGTCCATCTTCGCACCCGCCCAGGCCATCCAGACGCAGTCGGTCGACGACCGCAGCTGGACCGGCGACGGCGACCAGTACGACCGTGAGGACCGTGCGGCGCTGCGCCGTGTCGCCGGCCTCTCCACCGAACTCGAGGACGTCACCGAGGTCGAGTACCGCCAGCTGCGGCTCGAGCAGGTCGTCCTGATCGGCGTGTACCCCCAGGGCGACGCCTCGGACGCCGAGAACTCCCTCCGCGAGCTCGCGGCACTCGCCGAGACCGCGGGCGCCGTGGTGCTCGACGGGCTCCTCCAGCGTCGGCCGAACCCGGACCCGGCAACCTACCTGGGCAAGGGCAAAGCCCAGGAGCTCGCGATGGTCGTCAAGGCCACCGGTGCCGACACGGTCATCGCCGACACCGAACTCGCACCCTCGCAGCGTCGCGCGCTCGAGGACGTCGTGAAGGTGAAGGTCATCGACCGCACGGCCGTGATCCTCGACATCTTCAGCCAGCACGCGAAGACCCGCGAGGGGAAGGCGCAGGTCGAACTCGCTCAGCTGCAGTACCTGCTGCCTCGACTGCGCGGTTGGGGTGACTCGATGTCCCGGCAGGCCGGTGGCCAGGTCTCCGGAGGCGCTGGTATGGGCTCTCGTGGCCCCGGTGAGACGAAGATGGAGCTCGACCGCCGCAAGATCCACACGCGGATGGCGAAGCTCCGCCGGCAGATCGCCGGGTTCACCCCGGCCCGTGAGGCCAAGCGCGCCGAGCGCAACCGCAACGAGGTGCCGAGCGTCGCGATCGCGGGCTACACCAACGCCGGCAAGTCGTCGCTGTTGAACCGGCTCACGAGCGCGGGTGTGCTCGTGCAGAACCAGCTGTTCGCGACGCTGGACGCCACGGTCCGTCGGACCGAGAGCGCCAAGGGCCGGGAGTTCACGTTCGTCGACACGGTCGGCTTCGTCCGCAACCTGCCGCACCAACTCGTCGAGGCCTTCCGCTCCACCCTCGAAGAGGTCGGCGACGCCGACGTCATCGTGCACGTGGTCGACGGCTCGCACCCCGACCCCGGGGCGCAGCTGTCCACCGTGCGCGAGGTCATCGGCGACGTCGGTGCGGGTGACATCCCGGAGATCGTCGTCTTCAACAAGGCCGACCTGATCGACGACGCGCAGCGCCTGGTGCTCATCGGGCTCGTGCCGGACGCGGTGTTCGTGTCGGCGCGCACGGGCGAGGGCATCCCGGAGCTCCTCGGCGTCATCGAGGACCGCCTGCCGGAGCCCGACGCCGACCTGACGATCGTGGTGCCGTACGACCGCGGCGACCTGGTGTCGTCGCTCCACGACACCGGTTCGGTCGAGTCCGTCGACTACGTCGAGGACGGCACGCGCCTGCGAGTGCGCGTCTTCCAGCGGCAGGTCGCCGAACTCGAGCCCTACGTGGTCACGCCGGTCCCGACCGTCTGAGGGTCGCCTCCGGCGGGCGCTGCTGCGCGGCCTGGAGGCCCGTCACCGGCCCGCCGACGTCGTCACGTCGCCGGGACGCTCCGGAACACACGGAACGCCGCCGGATCCCGGCGGCGTTCCGTCGTGCAGGTCAGAGGGAGCGGAGGACGGCGACGACCTTGCCGAGCACCGAGGCCGCGTCGCCGAGGATCGGCTCGAAGGCGGAGTTGCGCGGCAGCAGCCACGTGTGACCGTCGCGCTGACGGAAGACCTTGACCGTCGCCTCCTCGTCGAGCATGGCCGCGACGATGTCTCCGTTCTCGGCGGTCTGCTGCGATCGGACGACGACCCAGTCGCCGTCGCAGATCGCGGCGTCGATCATCGACTCACCGACGACCTTGAGCATGAAGAGCTCGCCGGTGCCGACGAGCTGGCGGGGGAGCGGGATGATCTCGTCGACGTGCTGCTCGGCGGTGATCGGCACACCGGCGGCGATCCGGCCGACGAGCGGCACGAGCGTGGTGGCGTCGATGTCCGGGCCGCCGACGTCGGACGCCGGCTCGTCCACCAGCACCTCGAGTGCACGGGGGCGGTTCGGGTCGCGGCGGATCCAGCCCCCGAGCTCGAGCTGGCCGAGCTGGTGGGAGACGCTGGAGAGCGAGGAGAGCCCGGCGGCGTCGCCGATCTCGCGCATGCTCGGCGGGTAGCCCCGTGAGGCGATCGACGCACGGATCGCGTCGAGGATCGCCTGCTGCTTCGGCGTCAGCGGCTTCTGGCCCCGCAGTTCGTCCACCACGTCGTCTCGCTTTCGTCGGTGCCGGTCCGGCCGCGGCGGGAATGTCGGTGGTCCCCGTCAGGCTTGTCCCAGTCGATCGAAACAGTATCCGACCAGCCATGGCCGGACAAACACCTGTTCGAGCGTGTCGCAAGAAAACCCCGCAGAAATCCTCTCCCAGGACTTGTGCGTCGTCTGATTCGAAACTATGTTCGGTACACGACTTCGGTTCCACCGAACGGGAAGGCAACAACGACATGAGCACCATCGCCATCGCTGACATCCAGCGCACCGCGGCGCCCGCCGTGCGTACCCGCCTGCGTCTGACGCGTCGCGGCCGCATCGTCTTCACGACGCTCGCCGCGCTCCCGCTCCTCATCGTCGTCGCCCTCGGCGTGCTGAACGGTGGGCAGGCTTCCGCCGGTGACGCCACCGCCGGCGGCGCCCGCACCCAGTTCGAGACCGTGACGATCCAGCCGGGCGAGACGCTCTGGCAGCTCGCCGAGCAGACGGCGCCGAACTCGGACCCGCGCGACTTCGTGCAGGACGTCGTGAGCCTCAACGCCCTCGACGGCTCCGCGCTGCAGGCCGGCGAAGAGATCGCCATCCCCACCAAGTACACCGACGGCGAGTAGCCACTCGGGCAGCGCCGTCCGGACGGCTGGTCGTCGCACGGTGGCTGCGGCCTACGATGGATCGGTGGCATTCACGCTCGAAGACCTCCCGATCCGAGACGACCTGCGCGGGCAGAGCCCGTACGGCGCTCCGCAGAAGCACGTCCGCGTGCAGCTCAACGTCAACGAGAACACGCATCCCGTTCCGGACGACGTCGCTGCCGACATCGTCGAGTCGATCCGGCAGGCCCTGCTGACGGTCAACCGGTACCCGGACCGCGAGTTCACCGAGCTCCGGCAGTCCCTCGCGGACTACCTCGGGCACGACCTGACCGCCGATCAGCTCTGGGCGGCCAACGGGTCGAACGAGGTGTTGCAGCAGCTCCTCCAGGCGTTCGGTGGGCCCGGTCGCTCGGTGCTCGGGTTCCCGCCCACGTACTCCATGCACTCGATCCTCGCGTCGGGTACCGGCACCACGTGGATCCCGGCCCAGCGGGACGACGCGTTCCGCATCTCGCCCGAGACCGTCGTCGCGGCCATCCGCGAGCACCAGCCGGACATCGTGTTCCTGTGCGGGCCGAACAACCCGACGGGCACCCCGCTCGAGATCGAGACCATCGCGGCCGCCTACGACGCCACCGACGGGATCGTGATGGTGGACGAGGCCTACGCCGAGTTCATGCCGTCCGATGCCCCGAGCGCCCTCACGCTGCTGCCCGGTCGTGAGCGCCTCGTGGTCTCCCGCACGATGAGCAAGGCGTTCGCGTTCGCGGGCGCCCGGGTCGGGTACATGGCCGCGCACCCCGCCGTCGTCGACGCGGTCCGGCTGGTCCGGCTGCCGTACCACCTGTCTGCGCTCACCCAGGCGGCGGCGATCGCGGCACTCCGGCACGCCCCCGAGATGCTGGCGATGGTGGACGACATCAAGGGGCAGCGCGACCGCATGGTCACCGAGCTCCAGGCCATGGGGTACCGCACCTACGAGACCTGGTCGAACTTCGTCCTGTTCGGTGGTGTCGCCGACCCGCACGCCGCGTTCGAGGCGCTGCTCGAGCGCGACGTCATCGTGCGCGACCTCGGCATCCCGAACCACCTGCGGGTGAGTGCGGGGACCGAGGCCGAGACGACCGCGTTCCTCGACGCCATGCGGCAGGTCGCCGCCGAGCAGCCGCCGGTTAGGGTTGAGGCATGACCGCCCGCACCGCCTCGATCAGCCGTTCGACGAGCGAATCGAGTGTCGAACTCGAGCTCGACCTGGACGGCACCGGGACCTCGTCGATCTCGACCTCCGTCCCGTTCTTCGACCACATGCTGACCGCGTTCAGCAAGCACTCCCTGATCGACCTCCGGGTGCGCTCCACGGGCGACACCGACATCGACGTGCACCACACGGTCGAGGACACCGGCATCGTGCTCGGGCAGGCGATCAAGCAGGCCCTCGGGGACCGCTCCGGCATCGGCCGGTACGGCGACGCCCTGGTCCCGCTCGACGAGGCGCTGGCCCAGGCCGTCGTCGACGTCTCCGGGCGTCCGTTCCTCGTGCACTCCGGCGAGCCCGCGGGCTTCGAGTTCCACCGGATCGGTGGCCACTTCACCGGCTCGATGGTCCGCCACGTGTTCGAGGCGATCACGTTCAACGCAGGCATCACCGTCCACGTCCGCGTGCTCGAGGGCCGCGACCCCCACCACATCGCCGAAGCCGAGTTCAAGGCGTTCGCCCGGGCCGTGCGCAAGGCGGTCGAACCGGACCCGCGCGTCGACGGCATCCCCTCCACGAAGGGCGCCCTGTGACCGCCGCCAAGCCGAACGTCGTCGTCCTCGACTACGGATCGGGCAACGTCCACTCCGCCGCCAAGGCGCTCGAGCGCGCCGGGGCTGACGTCACCCTGACCTCGGACAAGCAGGCGGCGCTCAAGGCGGACGGCCTGCTCGTCCCCGGTGTCGGGGCGTTCGCCGCCGTGATCGACCAGCTCGAGGGCGTGCAGGGCGGCGAGATCGTCGACCACCGCCTGGCCGGCGGGCGACCCGTGCTCGGCATCTGCGTCGGCATGCAGGTCCTGTTCTCGCGGGGCATCGAG
Organism: Curtobacterium sp. ME12; assembly: GCF_903970855.1. NCBI lineage: Bacteria > Bacillati > Actinomycetota > Actinomycetes > Micrococcales > Microbacteriaceae > Curtobacterium > Curtobacterium sp. ME12. The sequence continues at coordinate 7,199 of NZ_CAJCKD010000036.1, read as the reverse complement.
CGTGGTGCCGACGTCGAAGGGCTCGGCCAGTGGCCCGGCACCGTGCAGGAGATCCAGGCCGAGGTGCTGCCGCACATGGGTTGGAACACCGTGCAGGCCCCCGAGGACTCCGTGCTGTTCGACGGGCTGCACGACGAGCGCTTCTACTTCGTGCACTCCTACGGCGTGACCGACTTCCCGCTCGAGGCGTACGGGCCGTTCCGTGCGCCCCGTCTGACCTGGGCCGAGCACGGACAGAAGTTCATCGCCGCGGTCGAGAACGGGCCGCTCACCGCCACGCAGTTCCACCCCGAGAAGTCGGGCGAGCCGGGCATCCGTCTGCTCGCCAACTGGGTGCGTTCGCTCTGAACCCGGCCGGTGCCGGGCGCGACGGCCGTGCCGGACGCGCACCGGGCCTCCCGGCCGTCCGCAGCCCCTCCTCCACCGCAACGAAACCGACAGGACCATGACCGACCTCACCGACACCCCGCCCCTCGTCCTGCTGCCGGCTGTCGACGTCGTCGACGGACAGGCCGTGCGACTCACCCAGGGCGAGGCGGGGAGCGAGACCGGCTACGGCGACCCCGTCGCCGCTGCCCGGACCTGGCGTGACCAGGGTGCCGAGTGGATCCACCTCGTCGACCTGGACGCAGCCTTCGGCCGTGGCGACAACCGCCGGGTCATCGCGCACGCCGTCCGCGAGGTCGAGGGCGTCTCCGTCGAGCTGTCCGGCGGCATCCGCGACGACGCATCGCTCGAAGCGGCACTGGCGACCGGGGCGGCGCGCGTGAACCTCGGCACCGCGGCGCTCGAGAACCCCGACTGGGCCGCGCGTGTGATCGGTGAGTACGGCGAGCAGATCGCCGTCGGGCTGGACGTCCGCGGGACCACGCTGTCGAGCCGCGGCTGGACCGAGGACGCCGGTGACCTGTGGGAGGTGCTCGACCGGCTGGAAGCCGCCGGGTGCGCCCGCTACGTGGTGACCGACGTCACGAAGGACGGCACGCTGCAGGGGCCGAACGTCGAGCTGCTCCGCCAGGTGTGCGACCGGACCGACCAGCCCGTGGTGGCCTCGGGCGGGATCTCGACGCTCGACGACCTCCGTGCGCTCCGCGAACTCGTGCCGTACGGGCTCGAGGGCGCGATCATCGGCAAGGCGCTGTACTCCGGGGCGTTCACGCTGCCGGCCGCACTCGACATCGCCTCGGAGTAACGCCGTGGCGGGCATCTCGAACGGCCGCGGCACCGGGCCGGACGCCGACGACGCGCACACTCCCGGTGGGGCGGCGGACTCGGCGGGCTTCTCGTGGGAAGGTCGCACGTTCGACCACCACGACACCGCGTTCGCCGATGACGACGGACTCGCCGACCCCGCGGTGGTCGCAGCGATCGGCTCGCTCGTCGGCGGTGCGTCCCAGGCGACGATCGTCGAGTCCCTCCGCACCGCGCGCCTGCTCATCCCGCTCATCGCCGAGGCCGGTGACGTGGGGGAGACCGACGAGGGCAAGCTCGTCGACAAGACCCAGGAACTCTCGATCGTGACGGTCGCTGGTCCGGACGGTCGCAGCGTGATGCCGGCGTTCACCTCGGTCGACGCCATGCACGCGTGGGACCCGGATGCGCGCCCGGTGCCGGTGGAGTCCCGCCGTGTGGCGATGGCCGCGGCGAGCGAGGACACCCAGCTCGTCGTGCTCGACCCGAAGTCGCCCACCGAGTTCGTGCTGCGTCGTCCGGCGGTGTGGGCGCTCGGGCAGGACCTGCCGTGGACCCCGTGCTTCGAGGACCCCGAGGTGGCCCGCGCCTTCGCCGCCTCGGTCGAGGGGGAGCCCAGCGTCGCCCGCGTCGAACTCGCTCCGGGCGACCCGGTCGGCCGGTTCGCCGGGCCGGAGCTGACGGTGGGCCTGGCGTTGCACCCGGGGCTCGACCGCGAGCAGGTCGGCGAGCTCGTCGGCCGGCTGCAGCAGCGGTGGTCGACCGACCCCGTGATCGCCGAGCGGGTCGACAGCATGCGCGTCGCCCTGCGCGCTGCCTGACGAGCAGCAGCAACGCCGCAGCAGCGGCAGCGGCCAGACCGTCACCCAGCAGCGCGCCCGCGCGGCGGTGCGACCCGGTCCAGCCCGAGGTCGCCGGTACGATGACGGGGTGAGCCCGAACCCGACGACCAACCCCACCGGCGCGACCACCCACGGTCCGACGGGGCGTCCCGTCCGGGACTTCCCCGTGCCCGAGGAGCTCGACAGCACCGGACCCGCCCGCATCATCGCGCTCTGCAACCAGAAGGGCGGCGTCGGCAAGACCACGACCGCCATCAACCTGGGCGCGGCGCTCGCGGAGTACGGCCGCAAGGTCCTCGCCGTCGACTTCGACCCGCAGGGTGCGCTGTCCGCGGGCCTCGGTGTCCGGACGCACGACATCCACACCGTCTACGACCTGCTGATGGGTGCCGTGAAGGACCCGAACCAGGTCATCCAGCCGACGAACACCCCCGGCCTCGACGTCATCCCGGCGAACATCGACCTGTCCGCGGCCGAGGTGCACCTGGTCAACGAGGTCGCCCGTGAGCAGATCCTGGCGAGCGTGCTGCGCAAGGTCGCGAACGACTACGACGTGATCCTGGTCGACTGCCAGCCGTCGCTCGGCCTGCTGACCGTGAACGCCCTGACCGCGGCGCACGGCGTCCTCATCCCGCTCGAGTGCGAGTTCTTCGCGCTGCGCGGTGTCGCCCTGCTCATCGAGACGATCGACAAGGTGCGCGACCGCCTCAACCCGGCGCTCAAGCTCGACGGCATCCTGGCGACCATGTACGACTCGCGCACGCTGCACTCCCGCGAGGTCATGGAGCGGGTCGTCGACACCTTCGACGACCGCGTGCTCGACACCGTCATCGGCCGCACCGTGAAGTTCCCGGACGCCACGGTGTCCGCTCGCCCGATCACGCAGACCGCGCCGGACCACCCTGCCGCCCACGCCTACCGGCAGCTCGCACGAGAGCTCGTCCAGCGTGGCGCCGTCGCCTGACGCGGGGTTCCGGGTCCGGCTCGCCAACTTCGACGGACCGTTCGACCTCCTGCTGTCGCTCATCACGAAGCACGAGCTCGACATCACCGAGGTGTCGCTCGGTGCCGTGACGGGGGAGTTCATCCAGTACGTCCGGCAGGCGGAGTCCGCCGACGAACTCGACGAGGCCAGCGAGTTCCTGGTCGTCGCGGCGACCCTGCTCGACCTGAAGATCGTCGGGCTGCTGCCCCAGGGTGAGCTCGTGGACGCCGAGGACGTGGCCCTGCTCGAGGCCCGGGACCTGCTGTTCGCCCGACTCCTGCAGTACCGGGCGTTCAAGCAGGCCGCCGACTGGTTCGGGGAGCGCTGGGGCGTCGAGTCGCGCCGGCACGGCCGCAGCGTCCGGCTCGAGGAGCGGTTCCGCGCGCGGACGCCGGAGCTCGTCTGGACCCTGTCGGTGCAGGACTTCGCCGCACTGGCCGCGCTGGCCTTCGCCCCACGGGAGATCCCGACCGTCGGCCTCGACCACCTGCACGCCCCGCTCATCAGCATCCGGGAGCAGGCCGCGATCGTCGTCTCGATCCTCCGCACCCGCGACGGTGCAGGGGTCTCGTTCCGCGAACTGGTCGCGGGCGTCGACCAGACGGGTATCGTGGTGGCTCGCTTCCTCGCGATCCTCGAGCTGTACCGGAACGCGTCGATCTCGTTCGAGCAGCTCGAGCCGCTCGGGGAGCTGACACTGCGGTGGACCGCCGAGGACTGGTCCGACGAGAGCCTCGCGAACCTGGGAGCCGACTATGACGGATGACGCGCACGACACGTCCAGCGCCGAACCCGGCGGCGCCGACGAGATGGCCGACGCCCGCGCCATCGAGCGCGAGATCCACGAACGTTCCGCGTCGCAGGCCCACCCCGCGATCCCCATCGACCGTCAGCTCGAGGCGATCCTGATGATCGCCGACCAGCCGCAGTCACTCGTCGACCTCGGCGCTGCCGTCGGGTCGCCCGTCCCCGCCGTCCGCCAGGCGATCGAACGCCTGGTCGCGGACTTCGACGGCGTCGACGGCACGATCCGCCGCGGCTTCGAACTGCGCGAGGTCGGCGGCGGCTGGCGCTTCTACGTCCGCGCCGACCTGGACCCCGTGGTCGAGCAGTTCGTCGAGGCCGAGCGCCCCTCGCGGCTGTCGCAGGCCGCGCTCGAGACCCTGGCGGTCGTCGCCTACAAGCAGCCGATCACCCGCTCGCAGATCGCTGCGATCCGCGCCGTCAACGTCGACGGCGTCGTCCGGACCCTGGTGGCACGCGGCCTCATCGAGGAGTCGTTCACCGACGCCGAGACCGGCGCCATCAACTACGTCACGTCCGACCTGCTCCTGCAGCAGCTCGGCATCAACTCGCTCGACGAGCTGCCGCTCATCTCGCCCCTCCTGGACGACGGTGCGGACGGCTTCGAGCAGAACGAAGGGATCCCCGATGGCAGGGTTTGACGACCGGGGGCGCGGCGCGCCCCGAGACCGAGACGACCGCAACGGACGCTCGGGAGGCCCGGATCGCTCCGGCCGCCCGGCCGGCGGACGCGGCGGGGCCGGTTCCAGTGCCGGTGGCCGCTCCGGCGGGTACGGTCGCGACGACCGCGGGGGCGCACGCCCGCCGCGTGACGACGACCGTCGTGGCGGGTACCCGTCGCGCGACGACCGCGGCGGCGACCGTGGCGGGTACCGCGGGGCTTCGGCTCCGCGTGACGACCGTGGTGGCTACCGAGGCCGGGACGACCGTGCCGGTGGTGGCGACCGCGGTGGGTACCGCGGGAGCTCCGCTCCCCGTGACGACCGTGGTGGGTACCGCGGCCGCGACGACCGTGGTGGATCCGCTCCGCGCGACGACCGTGGTGGGTACCGCGGCCGGGACGACCGTGCCGGTGGTGGCGACCGCGGCGGCTACCGCGAGAGCTCCGCTCCGCGTGACGACCGCGGCGGGTACCGGGGGAGCTCCGCTCCGCGTGACGACCGCGGCGGGTACCGGGGTCGTGACGACCGCGGGAACTCCGCTCCGCGTGACGACCGTGGCGGCTACCGGGGTCGTGACGACCGCGGGAGCTCCGCACCGCGCGACGACCGCGGTGGGTACCGCGGCCGTGACGACCGTGGGGCTTCGGCTCCGCGCGACGACCGTGGCGGCTACCGGGGTCGCGATGACCGATCCGGTGGCGGCGACCGTGGTGGCTACCGAGGCAACTCCGCTCCGCGCGACGACCGCGGTGGGTACCGGGGCCGTGACGACCGTGGTGCTTCGGCGCCGCGCGATGACCGTGGTGGCTACCGGGGTCGCGACGACCGCGGCGGCTCCGCTCCCCGCGGCGACCGGCGCGACGACCGCGGCCGTGACGACCGCCGCAGCCCCGACGGCCAGCAGAGCCGCGTCTGGCACAACGGCCGCCGCTACGTCGGCGGCACCACGAGCGTCCGCAACAGCGACCGCACCACGCCGAAGCCGAGCGGGCAGCGCGACGACCGGGGCAACCCGGCCGAGGGCACGCCCGAACGGCCGATCATCGAGGACTGGGACGCGGCGGACGGAACGGCGCCTACCGGGGCCGAGCCGGGCCTCCAGGCAGAGGGCGAGCGCCTGCAGAAGGTGATCGCCGCTGCCGGCGTGGCATCCCGCCGGGTCGCGGAGAACCTGATCGTCGAGGGCCGTGTGACGGTCAACGGCGAGGTCGTGGACGCCCTCGGGCGTCGCGTCGACCCCGAGAAGGACGCGATCAGCGTCGACGGCGTGCCCGTGCAGATCGACTCGTCGCGGCGCTACATCGTGCTGAACAAGCCGACCGGCGTCGTCTCGAGCCTGCAGGACGAGCGTGGTCGCCGCGACCTGACCGAGTTCGTGGACCGCTACGAGGAGCGCCTGTTCAACGTCGGCCGTCTCGACGCCGAGACCTCCGGGCTGCTCGTCCTGACGAACGACGGCGACCTGGCACACGTGCTGGCGCACCCGTCGTTCGGCGTGCAGAAGACCTACATCGCGAAGGTCCACGGCAACGTGAACCCCGCCGTGGTGCAGCGCCTGACCGAGGGCGTCGAGCTCGAGGACGGCCCGATCAAGGCCGACAAGGTGCGGTTGCTCGAGTCCTCGCGGGGTGAGTCGCTCGTCGAGATCACGCTGCACTCCGGCCGCAACCGCATCGTCCGTCGCATGCTCGAGGCGGTCGACCACCCGGTCCTCGAACTCGTCCGCCGGTCGTTCGGACCGCTGCACCTGGGCAGCCTGCCGCCGGGCAAGATGCGCGAGCTCGGCACGGTCGAGGTCGGCAAGCTGCTCAGCACCGTCCGTGACGCGAAGCCGTCCGCTCGTGACGACCGCGACGTCGCGCTCGACCAGGACGACGACGAGTACGAGGACGAGTCGGCGGACTGACCGACCCCGAGGCTCGGGCATCGACCGATGCCCGAGCCTCGATCGGTAGGCTTGCCCGGTGACCGACGTGACCCCGACCGACATCGACCGCCGTCTGCGCGGCCCGGTCCGGGTCGTCGGTGCCGGCCTGCTCGGCGCCTCGATCGGCCTGGCCCTGCGCGAGAAGGGTGTGGACGTCGTCCTCGACGACGTCTCGCCAGCCACACTGGCGCTCGCGGTGGACTACGGCGCCGGGCGTCGACCGGCTGCCGGCGACCAGCCGGAGCTCGTCGTCGTCGCGGTGCCGCCGGACGTCGTCGCGACGGTGGTCGAGCGCGAGCTCGCCGCCCACCCGGACGCCGTGGTGACGGACGTCGCCAGCGTGAAGTCCGGGCCGCTCGCCGCCCTGGTGGCGGCCGGGGCCGACGTCTCCCGCTACATCGGGTCGCACCCGATGGCCGGACGCGAGCGCAGCGGTCCGACCGCCGCACGCGCCGACCTGTTCGTCGGTCGCCCCTGGGTGATCGCCGGCCACGACGGCATCACGTACCAGCGTGCCGCGGTGGTCGAGGACCTCGCGCTCGACGTCGGCGCGACCGTCGTGCCGATGGACCCCGAGTCGCACGACCTCGCCGTGGCCTACGTCTCGCACGCGCCGCAGCTCGTGTCGACCCTCATGGCCTCGCGCCTGCGGGACGCCCCCGACGGGTCGCTCGGCCTGGCCGGTGGCGGCGTGCGCGACGTCACCCGGATCGCGGCGAGCGACCCCGGGCTCTGGGTGCAGATCATCGGGGCGAACGCCGGGCACATCCGGCCGGTGCTCACCGACC
>NZ_CAJCKD010000035.1:0-37324 GCF_903970855.1 Curtobacterium sp. ME12 | reverse complement strand
GTGCGTGTGGCTACAGCGTGGGGTACTGCCCACGCCGGACCTGGGGCTTCGGCAGCCGCAGGAAGCGCAGCTGCCACGCCCGCGTGAGGATGTAGAGGAACGTGCCGCGCTGGAACTCGCCGAACTTGGTGGTGAGCTTGCGGCGGAGCGACAGCCACAGCACCACGCAGTCGATGATGAACAGCGCCACGAACGCCCACACCAGCAGGAGCGAGTAGGACGCGATCACGGTCTGCGCGGCCGCGAACCCGACGATCAGGAACAGCACGAGCACGGGCATCATGACCTCGCCGACGTTCCATCGGGCGTCGATCCAGTCGCGGACGAAGCGTCGCTGCTCACCGCGGTCCTTCGCCGGCAGGTAGCGCTCCTCGCCGTTGGCCATGCCGACCCGGGCACGCTCGCGCTCCGAGTTGAGACGTGCGCGGGCGGCCTTCTTGTCGACCGGCGTGTTGCCCACGAGGGGGCGGCGGTTGGCTGCCTCTCGCTCGCGGCGGGACGGCGTGGGGCGGCCCTTGCCCCGCTCGAGGAGCTCGGCCTCGGTCGGGTTGACGGTCGTGTTGGTCTTGGGGGCTGCCTTCGCCACGGTGCGTTCCTAACGGCGGTGTGCGTGCGGGATCTCCTCTAGATTACCGGGCATGACCGACAGCGAACAGCACAGCCCCGCGACCGACCCCGCGCTCCTCGACGCCCTGCGCGAACACGTGCAGGGGGCACTGCCGACGACGATCGCCGACCTGTCCGCGCTGGTGCGGCTGCCGTCGGTCTCGTGGTCGGCGTTCGACCCGGCGGACGTGCAGGCGAGCGCCGAGGCCGTCGCGGACCTCGCGCGGTCGACGGGCGTCTTCGCGGACGACGCGGTGCGCATCGTCCGCTCGGCCGTCGACGGCTCGACGGCGGACGCCGAGGCCTCCGGTGCGGAGCTCGGCCAGCCGGCTGTGCTCGCGGTGCGCCCGGCGCGGAACGGCAAGCCGACGGTGATGCTCTACGCCCACCACGACGTGCAGCCCCAGGGCGACGACGCGCTGTGGGAGACGCCGCCGTTCGAGCCGACCCTGCGCGGTGACCGCCTGTACGGCCGCGGCGCCTCGGACGACAAGGCCGGTGTGATGACGCACATCGCGTCGCTCCGCGCGGTGCACGCCCGGTTCGGGGACGACCTCGACCTCGGGATCGTGCTGTTCGTCGAGGGCGAGGAGGAGTTCGGCTCCCGCTCGTTCCGCACGTTCCTGCGCGAGCAGAAGGAGCACCTCGCCGCAGACGTCATCGTCGTGGCGGACAGCGACAACTGGTCGACCGAGGTGCCGTCGATCACGGTCTCGCTGCGCGGCAACGTCACCTTCAAGCTCACCCTGACCACGCTCGAGCACGCCAGCCACAGCGGCATGTTCGGGGGAGCGGCCCCGGACGCGATGATCCCGATGGTGCGGCTGCTCGCCTCGCTGCACGACGCCGACGGCTCGGTCGCCGTCGAGGGGCTGACCTCGTACGAGGCCGACGTGCCGGAGCGCTCCGAGGACGAACTCGCCGTCGACGCCGCTCTCGTTGCCGGTGTGCGCCCGATCGGCACCGGCGCCGTGCTGTCCCGCATGTGGTTCCAGCCGTCGATCACGGTGACCGGCATGGACGTGCCCAGCGTCGCGAACGCCTCGAACACCCTGCTGCCCACGGTCTCGGCACGGGTCTCGGTCCGCGTCGCCCCCGGACAGGACGCTCGCCAGGCCTACACGGCCGTCGAGCGGCACCTGCGCGAGCACGTCCCGTTCGGTGCGCGCATGGAGATCACCGAGCCGGACAGCGGCGACGGGTTCCTCGTCGACACCGCCGGCTGGGCCGTCCAGGAGGCCCGCACGGCGATGCGCGAGGGCTGGGGTGCAGAGGCGGTCGAGCAGGGCATCGGCGGGTCGATCCCGTTCGTGTCCGACCTCGCCGCGGAGTTCCCGGACGCGCAGATCCTGGTCACCGGCGTCGAGGACCCGGACACCCGCGCGCACAGCCCGAACGAGTCGCAGCACCTCGGTGTCCTGCACCGTGCCATCGCGTCCGAGACGATCCTGCTCGCCAGGCTCGCGACGCGCAGCTGAGGGTGCTTACAATCGACGCCAGGCGCGGTGACCAGCACCGCCCGGAGGGAGACGCGCGATGAGCGACACCATCACCGAAGCACCGGCGACCGAGACCCCGTCGCACGGCGTCCTCCTGAGCGACGCCGCCGCCGGCAAGGTGGCGAGCCTGCTCGAGCAGGAGGGCCGCGACGACCTGCGCCTGCGTCTCGCCGTCCAGCCCGGTGGCTGCTCCGGCCTGATCTACCAGCTGTACTTCGACGAGCGCCTGCTCGACGGTGACGTCACCGCCGGGTTCGACGGGGTCGAGGTCGTCGTCGACAAGATGAGCGTCCCGTACCTCGACGGTGCGACGATCGACTTCGAGGACACGATCCAGAAGCAGGGCTTCACGATCGACAACCCCAACGCGCAGGGCAGCTGCGCCTGTGGCGACAGCTTCCACTGAGCACCAGCGATCCGACACGCGAGCGGGGAGCGACCGGGACGGTCGCTCCCCGCTCGCGTTCGTGTGACCGGACGTGGGCGGAGGGGCGCACCAGGGTGCGGAGCAACCGGGGTGGAACCGGCCCTCGGGCGTGCGGATCGGGGCCAGAACCGTGTCGTGTGTGCGCGAGCGGTACCGAGCTGCGAGTAAGCTAGGAGTGTTCCAATCAAGCTGGGAGCCAGCCATGCGCCGCCTTCGTGCGGCACGCCGTCGGACTCGACGGGCTGACCTCCGAAGCTCACGTCTTTTGCGAGAGGTAACAGTGCGTTCGAATCGCCGTATACGTTGGGCGGCCGTCCCGGTGGCCGTCGGTCTGGTCATCGCACTGGCTGGCTGCACGCAGCAGCAGATGAACGGATGGCTCCCCGGGACGGAGGAGACGAAGGACGTCACCAACCACACCAGTCGCATCGTCGGCCTGTGGACCACGAGCTGGGTCGTTCTCCTCGCCGTCGGACTCATCGTCTGGGGCCTCGTCATCTGGGCCGCGATCGTCTACCGACGCCGGAAGGGCCAGACCGGCCTGCCCGTGCAGATGCGGTACAACATGCCGCTCGAGATCTTCTACACGATCGTGCCGCTGATCCTCGTGCTCGGCTTCTTCGCCTTCACCGCGAAGGACCAGGCCGCGATCGAGAAGCCCTTCGCCGACCCGGACGCCACCGTGCACGTGTACGGCAAGCGCTGGGCCTGGGACTTCAACTACATCAACAAGGACAACCCCGAAGAGAGCGTCTACTACCAGGGCATCCAGGCCCAGGAAGAAGAGAACGCCAACGGGGCGATCGACGAGTCGCAGCTGCCGACCCTCTACCTGCCGAAGGGCAAGAAGGTCGCGATCGAGCTCTCCTCGCGCGACGTCGACCACTCCTTCTGGGTCATCGACTTCCTGTACAAGAAGGACATGCTCCCGGGCAAGACCAACTGGGAGTACTTCATCCCGGAGAAGCTCGGCACCTACCAGGGCAAGTGCGCGGAGCTCTGCGGTGAGTACCACTCGCTGATGCTCTTCCAGGTGAAGGTCGTCACGCCGGCGCAGTACCAGGACTACCTCGACACCCTGAAGGACCAGGGCAAGGTCGGCCTGCTCGGCGACGAGTACAACACCAACACCAACGAACCGAACAACAAGGCGCCGGTCGAGGCGTCCAGCGAGAACAAGTAGGGGCTCGTCAGATGACAACGTCACTCGTCGGCCAACCGACCCAGACCTCGTCGCCGGACTTCCAGGCGTCGAAGGTGGGTCGGAAGGGCAACATCGTCGTCCGGTGGATCACCTCCACCGACCACAAGACCATCGGGTACATGTACCTGATCGCGTCGTTCGTCTTCTTCCTGCTCGCAGGTGTGATGGCGCTCGTGATCCGTGCCCAGCTCTTCGAACCCGGCCTGCACGTGGTCGCGACGAAGGAGCAGTACAACCAGCTGTTCACGATGCACGGCACGATCATGCTGCTGATGTTCGCGACGCCGCTGTTCTCCGGCTTCGCGAACGCGATCATGCCGCTCCAGATCGGCGCGCCCGACGTCGCCTTCCCGCGACTCAACGGCTTCGCCTTCTGGCTCTACCTGTTCGGCTCGCTCATCGCGGTCGGTGGCTTCCTCACCCCGCAGGGCGCCGCCTCGTTCGGCTGGTTCGCCTACGCGCCACTGAGTGACACGACGTTCACACCGGGGCTCGGCGGCACACTCTGGGTCTTCGGGCTCGGCATGACCGGCTTCTCGACGATCCTCGGCGCGGTGAACTTCATCACCACGATCATCACGATGCGTGCCCCGGGTCTGACCATGTTCCGCATGTCGATCTTCACCTGGAACACCCTCGTGACGGCGCTCCTCGTCCTGATGGCCTTCCCGGTCCTCGCGACGGCGCTCTTCGGCCTCGGTCTCGACCGCGTCTTCGACGCGCAGATCTTCAACCCGGCCAACGGCGGGGCCCTGCTCTGGCAGCACCTGTTCTGGTTCTTCGGGCACCCCGAGGTCTACATCATCGCGCTGCCGTTCTTCGGCATCGTCTCCGAGGTCTTCCCGGTGTTCAGCCGCAAGCCGATCTTCGGGTACAAGACCCTGGTCTACGCGACCATCTCCATCGCGGCCCTCTCGGTCACGGTGTGGGCGCACCACATGTACGTCACGGGTGGCGTCCTGCTCCCGTGGTTCTCGCTCATGACGATGCTGATCGCGGTTCCGACCGGCGTGAAGATCTTCAACTGGGTCGGCACCATGTGGCGCGGGTCGGTGACCTTCGAGACCCCGCTCCTCTGGGCGCTCGGCTTCCTGATCACCTTCACGTTCGGTGGTCTCACCGGCGTGATCCTGGCGTCGCCGCCGCTCGACTTCCACGTGTCGGACTCGTACTTTGTCGTGGCGCACTTCCACTACGTCGTCTTCGGCACGGTCGTGTTCGCGATGTTCTCCGGCTTCTACTTCTGGTGGCCGAAGTGGACCGGCAAGATGCTCAACGAGCGCCTCGGCAAGATCCACTTCTGGCTCCTGTTCATCGGGTTCCACACCACGTTCCTCATCCAGCACTGGCTGGGCGTCATCGGGATGCCGCGTCGCTACGCGACCTACCTGCCGAACGACGGCTTCACCTGGATGAACCAGCTGTCGACGATCGGCTCGATGATCCTCGCGATCTCGTTCCTGCCGTTCATCTTCAACGTCTACGTGACCGCCCGGAACGCACCCAAGGTCGCCGTGAACGACCCGTGGGGCTACGGCCGTTCGCTCGAGTGGGCGACCTCCTGCCCGCCGCCGCGCCACAACTTCACGTCGATCCCGCGCATCCGTTCGGAGTCCCCGGCCTTCGACCTGAACCACCCCGAGGCCGGTGTGCCGATCGGTGTCGGTCCCGCGAAGGACGCCCCCGATGCCCCGACCTACGACGCCGCGAAGGGCGAGGTGAAGTAAGGCCATGCGCGCGAACACCAACCTGTTCTGGATCCTCTTCGGGTTCTTCATCCTGGCGGACGCCGCCTACACCACGTGGGCGATGATCTACTACGGCGAGCCCGAGTGGGTGGGCACCGTGGCGATCGGCCTGACGGGCCTGATGTCGGCGTTCATCGCCTTCTACCTCGGCAAGGTCATGTCGTCCCAGGGCGGGGTCCTGCCCGAGGACCGTCCCGACGCCAACATCGAGGACGGCGACGCCGAGCTCGGGCACTTCAGCCCGTGGTCCTGGTGGCCGATCCTGTTGGCCGCCGCCGTCGGCGTCTGCTTCCTGGGCGTCGCAGCCGGCCTGTGGATCGTCCCGATCGGGCTCGTCCTCGTGGCGATCACCCTGGTCGGCTGGGTCTACGAGTACTACCGCGGCAACTTCGGGCACTGACCCGGCGCTGCAGCACACCTGACACTTCGGGCGGCACCAGAACGGTGCCGCCCGAAGTGCGTCCGGGGGATCGATCCCCGGTTCGGATCCGGAACAAACGGGCCCGCCCGCGACTTGACTGGAGCGGACCTCCCACCACAGCGAAAGGAGTCACCTCAGGTGACCGACAAGCGCACCCTCATCATCTTCGGCGCGACGGGCGACCTCGCCTCCCGCCTGCTCCTGCCGGGCCTCGGCACGTTCCTGCAGAGCGGCCGCGCCGTCCCCGTGCAGTTGATCGGCACGGGCCGCAGTGAGCGCAGCCCCGAGAAGTGGAAGGACATCGTCACGCAGTCCTTCGCGTCGCAGGACGTCAAGGGGCCGGAGGTCGACGCGACCATCGAGTCGACCCAGTTCATCCAGGGCGACCCCACCGACCCGAAGCACCTCGAGGCCCTCCTGGCCGCGGCCGACTCCGAGCCGATCCTGTACTTCGCCCTCCCGCCGCAGATCGCCTCCGACATCTGCGAGGCGCTCGAGCACGTCGAGCTGCCCGAGGGCACGACCCTGGCGTTCGAGAAGCCCTTCGGCACCGACGTCGCCAGCGCGCGGGCCCTCAACGAGACGGTGCTCAAGCTCGTCCCCGAGGAGCGCGTCCACCGCACGGACCACTTCCTCGGCCGCACCACGGTGTTGAACATCATCGGTCTGCGCTTCGCGAACCGCCTGTTCGAGCCGATCTGGAACGCCGAGAACATCGAAAAGGTCGACATCTTCTACGACGAGACACTCGGTCTCGAGAACCGCGCGCAGTACTACGACGAGGCCGGCGCGATGGTCGACATGATCCAGTCGCACCTGCTGCAGATCCTCGGCATCGTGACGATGGACGCTCCTGCCGACATCGACTCCGTCGAGTTCCGCTCGTCCCTCGCCCGTGTGCTCCGTTCGACCGAGCTCAAGGGCGGCGACCCGAAGGTAGCGTCCCGTCGTGCCGTCTACACGGCCGGCACCATCGACGGCAAGGAACTGCCCTCGTACCAGGACGAGGACGGCGTCGACAAGTCGCGCGCCACCGAGACGCTCGCCGAGATCTCGGTCGAGGTGGACACCGCCCGTTGGAAGGGCGTCCCCTTCACCCTCCGCTCCGGCAAGGCCCTCGGCGCCAGCCGCAAGGAGGTCCTGATCACCTTCAAGCCGGTGACGCGCCTGCCGTCCGGCCTGTCCGGTCGCCCGAAGACGGACACGCTCCGCATCGTCCTGAACCCGGACGAGATCGAGCTGACGGTCTCGGCGAACGGCGGCGGCAACCCCTTCGAGATGGGGCAGGTCACCCTGTCCTCGTCGTTCGCGGACGGCGAGCTGACCCCGTACGGCGAGGTGCTCAACGGCATCTTCCACGACGACCCGCTGCTGTCCATCCGCGGTGACGTCGCCGAGCGTTGCTGGGAGATCGTGGAGCCGGTCGTCGCCGCCTGGAAGGCCGACGAGGTCCCGCTCGAGGAGTACCGCGCCGGTTCGCGCGGCCCGGCGGACTGGGAGTCGTCGTCCTGACGGACGCGCTGCCGACGTCCTGAACGGACGCCTTGACGGACGGGAGGCCCGGTGCCAGCTGGCACCGGGCCTCCCGTCCGTCGTGGGGTCGGTGCAGAGCACCGCACGGCGCGTCAGGCGGGGGAGCCTGCGCGCTCACCCTCGCCCGTCCACGACCGCGTGCCGCCGTCGTGGACGGGCAACCGCGTGCGGTGCCCGACGGTCGCGCCACGGGCGCGCTCGATGGCGTCCGCTGCCGACACGAGGGTCAGGTGCGACAGCACCTGCGGGGTGTTGCCGATGTGGTGTCCGGTGGCGACGTCGATCTCCTCGGAGAGCATGCCGACGTCGTTCGCGTACCCGACGAGGACGTCCATCAGGTGCTCGGCGTCCTCGACCCGGCCGGAGGCGGCGTACTGCTCGACCAACCAGAACGAGCAGGCCAGGAACGGGTGTTCGGCACCGGACAGCCCGTCGAAGCCGGCGGTCGTTCGGTAGCGGAGCACGAGGCCGTCGGCGCCGACGCGCAGGTCCTCCTCGATCGCGCGCACGGTGCCCGTCATCCGGGGGTCGTCGGCGCGACAGAACCCGACCTGCGGCAGGACGAGCAGACTCGCGTCGACCTCGTCGGTGTCGTAGTGCTGGCGGAACGAACCGCGCTCGGCGTTCCAGCCGTGCTCCTCGATCTCGGCGCGGACGGTGTCACGGAGGGTGCGCCAGCGGTCGACCGGTCCCTCGAGGCCGAACTCCTCGACCGCGGCGACCCCGCGGTCGAACGCGGCCCAGATCATCACCCGCGAGTGCGTGAAGCTGCGCCGCGGGCCGCGCATCTCCCAGATGCCGTTGTCCGGCTCCTGCCAGTGCTCCTCGACGTAGCCGAGCAGCGCCCGCTGCAGCGCCCAGGAGTCGGCGTTCTCCTCGACCCCGAGCTCGCGTGCGTCGTGCAGCGCCGCGAGCACCTCGCCGAAGACGTCGCCCTGGTACTGCGTCGAGGCGCCGTTGCCGACCCGCACGGGCGTCGACCCGAGGTAGCCGGGCAGCTCGAGTAGTTCGCGTTCGGGGAGCTCGCGTTCGCCGGCGATGCCGTACATGATCTGCACGTCGGCGGGGTCGCCGGCGATCGCGCGCAGCAGCCAGCCCCGCCAGTGCGTGGCCTCGTCGCGGTAGCCGTGGGCGATGAGCGAGGCGAGCGCGAGGGAGGCGTCGCGCAGCCACACGTACCGGTAGTCCCAGTTGCGTTCGCCGCCCGGGTCCTCCGGCAGGCCCGTGGTCGCGGCGGCGACGACGCCACCGGTGTCGCCGTGGGTCATCGCGCGGAGGAACACCAGCGACCGTCGAGCGGCGTCGGCGTAGCGACCGGGGGTCCGTGCGGGAGCGGTCCACGACGTCCACCACGAGATGGTGTGCGCGAGGGCCGCGTCGACGTCGAGCGGCTCGGGTGGTTCGCGGTGCGACGGGTACCAGGTGAGCACCGTGTCGAGCACGTCGCCGTCGTGGATCGTCGTGACGGCGGTGTGCCGGTGGTCATCGGCTCGGAACCGCGGCCCACGGACGATCACCGAGCCGGGACCGGCCGTCGCGAGCAGCGCCGGTTCGACCTCGTCCCCGATCTGCCGGATCCACGGCAGGGCCCGCGAGTAGTCGAACCGGATCCGGAGCGTCTGCCGGAGCTCGACGCTGCCGCGGAGCCCACGCACCCGCCGGACGATCGAGGGCCGGTGCGCGCCGACGGGCATGAACTCGGTGACCTCGACCACGCCGTCGCGGGTGGTCCAGACGGTCGAGAGCACGAGGGTGTCGCCGTGGTAGTGCCACTGTGCGGTGGCGTCGTCGTCGACGGGCCGCAGGGTCCAGTGCCCGTGGTCTTCGGTGCCGAGCAGCGACGCGAAGGTGGACGGGCTGTCGAAGCGCGGCAGGCACGCCCAGTCGATGGTCCCGTCACGGCCGACCAGGGCAGCGGTGCCGGTGTCGCCGATCAGGGCGTGGTCCTCGATGCGGTTCGGCGGTGTGCGCGGTGCAGCTGTGGGCGGTGCGGCCGGCTCGGTGCTCATGGACCGATCGAACACCCGATGCCCGTGCGCCGCGGGCAGCGTCGGGGGCTCTGACCCGAGATCGTGATGAAGGGTCGCTCAGGCCGGGTCGGAGGCGTCGGACTCGATGATGCCGACCCGCGCGAGCTCGCTCCACAGGCCGGCGCCGTCCGGTGCGTACACCCAGGGCGCCGACGAGTCACGGGAGCGTTCCTGTGCACGTGATCGACCGCCGGCCAGGACCGCCTCGCTCGTGGACAGCTGCCGGATGGCGACGCCCGCGACGTTGTCCGGGTGCTCGCGCGAGAAGTCGCCGTAGAGGCTCTCGTCGTGCTGTCCGTCGTCGCCGACCAGGAGCCATCGGATGTCCGGGAAGTCCTTCGCGAGCCGCCGGAGGTTCTCCTGCTTGTGCAGCTGGCCGCTGCGGAAGAACCGGTCGTGTGTGGGGCCCCAGTCGGTGAGCAGGAGCGTGCCGGACGGGTACATGTTGCGCGACAGGAAGCGCTGCAGCGTCGGGGCGACGTTCCACGCCCCGGTCGACAGGTAGACCGTCGGGGAACCGGGGTGCTGCGCGAGGATCCGCTCGTACAGCACGGACATGCCCGGCACCGGGCGGCGGGCGTGCTCGGTCAGGACGAACGAGTTCCAGGCGGCGAGCATGGGGCGGGGGAGCGAGGTCACCATGACGGTGTCGTCGATGTCGGACAACAGCCCGAAGCGGGTGTCCGGGTGCACGACGAACACGTCGGCCTCGACGTCGCGCCCACCGCCTGCCGACAGCCGCACCGTGCGCCAGCCGGGCTCGAGGTCGATCGGGACGATGGTGTCGACGACGCCGCCACGGTCGGTCTCCACCACGTGGGAGACCCCGCCGGCGGTGACGGTGACCTCGGCGTGGTCGACGGCGACGCTCGTGAAGCTCTTCCAGCCGCGGACGCCCGCGTAGGAGACGTCTGAGGCGAGACCCCGGCGCGTCAGCAGCACACGGCACAGGATGCGCACCCAACCGGGCGCGCCGTAACCGGTGTACGGGACCAC
This sequence comes from Curtobacterium sp. ME12, assembly GCF_903970855.1. Classification (NCBI taxonomy): domain Bacteria; kingdom Bacillati; phylum Actinomycetota; class Actinomycetes; order Micrococcales; family Microbacteriaceae; genus Curtobacterium; species Curtobacterium sp. ME12. The sequence continues at coordinate 26,860 of NZ_CAJCKD010000035.1, read as the reverse complement.
CGTGGGGACGAGTCCGCGACGGCGTGCACGGTGCTCGCGGAACTCCTGGACGGCGTCCTCGATGCGGGCCGCGCGGTGCAGGAGCGGCTCGGCCAACGACGGCTCGTGGGGCGTCGGGTCGGGCATGGCGTCATCATCCCATGTGCGCCTGACGAAACCCGCGCGCTCCGCGGAACTGGTGAGTCGCAGCCACGTTCCAGGCGCGTTCTGCGAAAGTTGTCCCCGTCACACCAACCAACCGCGCTGGAGCGCAAGAGGAGAACACGTGCTCGTCACCGAGGTAACGAACGCTCTGCCGGGGGGATCATCACTGCTCAGGAACGAGCCGGTCCAAGCCCGCAGTTCGGCGCGCCTCGCCGGCCTCCTCGACGCCGCAGCCGCGGTGATCGACGAGATCGGGTTCGAACGGCTCACGACCGCCATGGTGGCCGAGCGCGCGGGGGCGTCGATCGGCACCGTCTACCGGTACTTCCCGGACCGCATCGCCGTGGTCGAGGCACTCGCGATCCGCTGCACCCAGCGGCTCGCCTCGCGCTTCGTCGAGGCGCTCGACGCCAGCGGCGCCGAGATCTGGCAGGACGCCAACGACGCGCTCATCGACCTGACCGCCGAGATGTACCGCACCGAGCCCGGCTTCCGAGCCATCCGCTTCGGCGACCCGGCGGACACCGGCACGGGCGACGCCGAGGACCGCATGGGGGCGCTGGGTGCGACCGTCGGCCAGATCATGCGGGACCGCTTCGGTCTCCCGGACGACGAGCGCATCACCCGCGCCTGGGTCGTCCTCGCCGAGTCCGGTCACGCGGTGCTGGCGCGAGCGCACCGCGACCGCGAGCACCCCGACACGGAGCTGATCGAGGAGTACCGCCGGATGAACCGTGCGCACCTGGAATCGGTGATCGCCGCGTCCTGACGATCCCGTCGGCCCGCGCGACACGCCGAGGACCGAACCGACCCGCCCGCGCCTCCGGACACCGAGGCGCGGGTGTCGTCGTCCCCGCTGGATCGCGCCGTGTCGGTGGTGACCCCGGCGCGACCGGTGGTCCGAAACCCGTCACGCGGCGACGCGACCGAACCGATGTCGGAACCCCCGGGTACTCTCATCCGGAGTCGGGCTACCTCCGAACAGAAGGGCACCCCATGATCGAGTTCCGCTCGGTGCGCAAGACCTACCCGGACGGCACGACTGCGGTCGAGCACTTCGATCTGGTCATCCCGTCCCGGACCACCACCGTCTTCGTCGGATCCAGCGGCTGTGGCAAGACCACGCTGCTCCGCATGATCAACCGCATGGTCGACCCCACCTCCGGGACCGTCGAGATCGACGGTTCCGACGTCGCCGGGATCAACCCCGTCGAGCTCCGTCGCCACATCGGGTACGTCATGCAGAACTCCGGACTCCTGCCGCACCGGAAGGTCGTCGACAACATCGCGACCGTCCCGCTGCTGACCGGCGTCTCCAAGGCCGATGCGCGCGAGCGCGCCCTCGCGCTCATGGACACCGTCGGCCTCGACCGCGCCTTCGCCGACCGCTACCCCTCGCAGCTCTCCGGCGGCCAGCAGCAGCGCGTCGGTGTGGCCCGCGGGTTGGCCGTCGACCCGAACATCCTGCTCATGGACGAGCCGTTCGGTGCGGTCGACCCGTTGGTGCGCAACGACCTGCAGGACGAGCTCATCCGCCTGCAGCGTGAACTCGGCAAGACCGTCGTCTTCGTGACGCACGACATCGACGAAGCGTTCAAGCTCGGCGACCAGGTCGTCATCCTCAAGAAGGGCGGCGAGATCGCCCAGCAGGGGACGCCGGCCGAGATCCTCGCCGCACCGGCCGACGACTTCGTCGCCACGTTCATCGGCGCCGGTCGCGGGCGCCGCGCGCTCCGTGTCGAGCAGACCCCGACCGGTCCGATCGTCGTCGACGGTGACGGCCGCGCCGCCGGTGTGCTGACGGGCCCGGTCGGGGTCGTCGACGCCGCCGCGGCCGTGCCGCAGTCCGACGCCCGAGCAGCAGAGGCCGGAGCGTCCCACGACGCACCGGGTGCTCCGGCGCAGGGTGGGGGCACCCGGTGAAGTGGGTGCTGGCGAACCTCGACACGATCTGGGACAACACGCTGTCCCACCTCGCGATCGCGATCCCGCCGATCATCGTCGCGTTCCTGCTGTCGATCCCGATCGGGTGGCTGGTGGTCCGGCTCCAACGCCCCGGTGGGTCGCGCTTCGCGTCGGGTGTGGGTAGCAGCATCGTCACCCTCGCCGGCCTGCTGTACGCCATCCCGTCGCTCGCCCTGTTCGTCGCGCTCCCGAGCATCATCGGCACCGGTCTGCAGAGCCCGGTCAACGTCGTCATCGGCCTGACCCTGTACGGCCTCGCGCTGATGGTCCGGTCGACGGTCGACGGCCTGACCTCGGTCGACGCCGAGACCAAGTCCGCCTCGACCGCCATGGGCTACTCGCCGGCGCAGCGGTTCTTCCGGGTCGAGCTCCCGCTCGCCGGCCCGGTCCTGCTCGCCGGGCTCCGGGTGGTCTCGGTGTCCACGATCTCGCTCACCACCGTCGGCGCGGTCCTCGGCATCCCGAGTCTGGGGTTGTTGTTCACCGACGGCCTGGGGCGTGGGATCTACGAGGAGATCCTCTCCGGCATCGTCATGGTGCTCGTGCTCGCCTTCGCGTTGGACGGCCTCCTCGTGCTGCTCGGGCGGCTGGTGATGCCGTGGACCCGGACGAACTCGGTGTCGCGTCGCCAGGCCCGCCGGGTCCTGCAAGCAGCGGAGGTCTCCTCGTGATCATCGGTCAGGCCTTCGCGTGGGTGTTCGACCCCGCGAACTACGGCAGCTTCAACGCCATCCCCGCGCGACTCTGGGAACACGTCTGGATCACCCTGCTCGCGGTGCTGATCGCCTCCGTGATCGCCGTGCCCGTCGGGTACGCCATCGGGCACACGCGTCGAGCCCGTGGGTTCGCGATCGCGGTGTCGGGCGGTGTCCGAGCGCTCCCGACGCTCGGTGTGCTCTCGCTCTTCGCCCTGCTGCTGGGGATCGGGCTGCAGGCACCCCTGCTCGCGCTCGTCGTGCTGGCGATCCCGTCGGTCCTGGCCGGCGCGTACTCCGGTGTCGAGTCCGTCGACCCCGGCGTCGTCGACGCCGCGAAGGCCCAGGGCATGACCGGCTGGCAGATCCTGTGGAAGGTCGAGATCCCGCTCGGGCTGCCGCTGCTGATCGGCGGGATCCGCGCCGCGGTGCTGCAGGTCGTCGCCACGGCGACACTCGCCGCCTACGTCGGCGCCGGTGGCCTCGGCGGCTACTTCTTCCTCGGGCTGAAGACCCAGGACTACGCCGAGATGCTCGGCGCCTCCATCCTCGTGATCGCGCTCGCGATCGCGTTCGAGATCGTGTTCGCCGTGCTGCAGCGGGCGGCGGTGCCGAAGGGCACCGCGGACCCGTCGGCTCGACAGCGCCAGGGGTCGCGCGAGCGAGCCCGCAATCCCCTCCCGGAAGGAAATCCCTCGTGATCACAGCACCCAAGATCCGCGCCGGCGTCGCCGCCGCTATGGCGTTGGGCGTCGCAGCCGCCCTGGCCGGCTGCGCGTCGAGCGACCCGCTCGACAGCGGGTCCAGCGGCTCGTCCGACTCGAAGACCATCGTCGTCGGCTCGCAGCAGTACTACTCCAACGAGATCATCGCAGAGCTCTACGCCCAGGTCCTCGAGAAGGACGGCTTCGACGTGAAGCGCAACTTCAACATCGGGCAGCGCGAGGTCTACATCCCGCAGCTCGAGAAGGGCGCGATCGACGTGATGCCGGAGTACAGCGGCAACCTGCTGCAGTACTTCGACAAGAACTCGGACGCGAAGACCGCCGAGCAGATCGACGACGGGCTCGACAAGGCCCTGCCGAAGGGCCTCCGCGTCCTCGACGAGGCCGACGCGACCGACCAGGACAGCTACACCGTCACGAAGAAGTTCTCCGAGGACAACGACGTCACGAGCCTGGCCGAACTGAAGAACGTCGACGAGAAGCTCACCATGGGCGCGAACTCCGAGAACCAGACGCGCCCCTACGGCCCGAAGGGACTCAAGTCGGTCTACGGCGTCGACGTCGACTTCAAGGCGATCGAGGACTCCGGTGGGGCGCTCACCGTCAAGGCGCTCAAGGACGGCACCGTCCAGATGGCCGACATCTACACGGCCGACCCGAGCATCAAGGCGAACGACTTCGTCACGCTGGAGGACCCGGAGAACCTGATCCTCCCGCAGAACGTCATCCCGGTCGTCTCCGACAAGGTCGACGAGAAGGCGGCCGACGCGATCGACTCGGTCAACGAGAAGCTCACGACGGATGCCCTGATCGAGCTCAACACCAAGAGCACGGCCGACAAGGAGAAGGCGTCCACCATCGCCGAGGACTGGCTCGAGGCCGAGGGTCTGCTGTAACCACTGCACCGCCACTGCACCTCGCAGTCGAACGACAGGCGTCGGGTATCCACCCGGCGCCTGTCGTCGTTCACGGGGCGGCCGATGCGAACATCCGTGCCGCACGGTTGTGGCGTGCAGAGCCCTTGCACGTTTGTGCACGTACCGGTTCTACAAGTTGTCGAAGTGGAGTCCGAGGCGATAGCGTTGGGGTGTCCCAAGGGCTGTGACACCTGATGTATCCGTTCCACAGGAAGCAACTGACGTGCACGAACAGCGCGCGGCCACCCGTCTCGGAATCGCCGCATGAACGACCTCCTCGATCCGCTCCTCCTGTCGCGGTGGCAGTTCGGTCTGACGACCATCTACCACTTCCTCTTCGTCCCGCTGACGATCGGCATGGCAGCCGTGGTGGCCGTGTTCCAGACCGCCTGGTACCGGACCGGCCGCGCGCACTACCTGCAGTTGACGCGGTTCTTCGGGCGGATCTTCCTGATCAACTTCGCCATGGGTGTCGTGACGGGCATCGTGCAGGAGTTCCAGTTCGGCATGAACTGGTCGAACTACTCACGTTTCGTCGGTGACGTCTTCGGTGCACCGCTCGCGCTCGAGGGGATCCTGGCGTTCTTCTTCGAGGCGGCCTTCATCGGCATCTGGATCTTCGGCTGGGACCGCCTGCCCAAGGGCCTGCACCTGGCGAGCATCTGGTGCGTCAGCGCGGGCACGATCATGTCGGCGTACTTCATCATCGCCGCGAACGCGTTCATGCAGCACCCGGTCGGCTTCGCGATGAACGAGGCAAAGGGCCGTGCGGAGCTCACCGACATCTGGGCGGTGCTCGGCAACAAGGTCGCCCTGGCCGCCTTCCCGCACACGCTCTTCGCCTGCTTCATGGTCGCCGCGGCGGTCATCATCTCGGTCGCGGCCTACCACCTGGCCCGCAACCAGAACCTCGAGACGATGATGCCGGCGCTCAAGTTCGGCATGTGGACGATGCTCGCGGCGGGGGCGCTGACCGTCCTGACCGGCGACCAGCTCGGACTGACGATGGTCGACACGCAGCCGATGAAGATGGCGGCGGCCGAGGCGCTGTACAACACCGCGACCGGCAAGGACGCCTCGTTCTCGATCTTCACGCTCGGCACCCCCGACGGCGTGCACGAGCTGTTCTCGATCCGGGTGCCGTACCTGCTGTCGTTCCTGTCGACGCACACGTTCAACGGCACGGTCGAGGGCATCAACGACCTGCAGGCGCAGTACACGCAGGTGTACGGCCCCGGCGACTACAAGCCGATCATCTGGGTCACCTACTGGTCGTTCCGCTGGATGATCGCCCTCGGTGTCGGCGCGGTCATGGTCTCGCTGGTCGGGCTGTGGCTGACCCGCAAGGGCCGGTTCCCGACGCAGCGCTGGGTGTGGCGCATCGCCACCTGGACGGTGCCGCTGCCGATGGCCGCGATGATCGTCGGCTGGGTCTTCACCGAGATGGGCCGCCAGCCGTGGCTCGTGTTCGGGCTGCTCCAGACGAAGGACGGTGTGTCGCCGAACGTGACCGGGCTCGAGGTCCTCATCTCGCTGCTGGTCTTCACCCTGATCTACGGCTCGCTGGCCGTCGTCGAGTTCAAGCTCATCAAGAAGGTCGCGCAAGAGGGGCCCGCCGACCCGGACGAGGTCGACGAGGAGACCGGCGAGGTCAAGCACGAAGTGACGGTCTACTAGAAATGGACGCTGCCTGATGGATCTCCCCGTTCTCTGGTTCGCGATCGTCGGCGTCTTCTTCGTCGGCTACTTCGTCCTCGACGGATTCGACTTCGGTGTCGGTATGTCCCTGCCGTTCCTCGGCAAGGACGACACCGACCGTCGGGTCCTGATCAACACCATCGGCCCGGTCTGGGACCTCAACGAGACCTGGGTCATCGTCGCCGGGGCCTGCCTGTTCGCGGCGTTCCCGGAGTGGTACGCCACGATGTTCTCCGGGTTCTACCTTGCGCTGCTGCTCATCCTCGCTGCACTCATCGTCCGAGGGGTGTCGTTCGAGTACCGGCACCAGAACAAGCACCTCGCGTGGAAGCGCCGCTTCGACCTCATGATCATCGTCGGCAGCGCCGTGCCGTCGTTCCTGTGGGGCGTCGCGTTCGGCAACGTCGTCCGTGGCGTCCCGATGGACGCCGGGCACAACTTCACCGGCACGATCTTCGACCTGCTCAACCCGTTCGCGCTGCTGACCGGTGTCGCGACGCTGCTGGTCTTCTTCACCCACGGGGTCGTCTTCGTCGCGCTGAAGACCGAGGGTGAGATCCGCGTCCGCGCCAAGCGCCTGGCGACCCGGGCCGGCATCGTCACGATCGTGGTCGGCGCCGCGTTCCTGGTGTCGATGGCCTTCGTCCGGGCCACCCCGGCCTCGTTGGTGCTCTCCGTGGTCGCCGCCCTGGCCCTGGTGCTCGCGGTGCTCTGCAACGCCTGGGGCAAGGAGGGGCGTGCCTTCACCCTGATGGCGATCACCATCGCCGCGATCGTGCTCGCGATGTTCACGGCGATCTTCCCCGACGTCATGCCGGCCTCGAACGACGTCGCGAACAGCCTGAACGTGTACAACGCCTCGTCCGGGTCGTACACGCTGACCGTGATGAGCTGGGTCGCGCTGATCTTCGTGCCCCTGGTCTTCGCGTACCAGGCCTGGACCTACTGGGTGTTCCGCAAGCGCGTCTCCCGCGCCCAGGTCACCGCGGCCGCGCACTAGGCGGACGACGATGAAGCCCCTCGACCCCCGACTCCTGCGGTTGTCCCGGACGGCGCGCGGTTTCATCGTCGCCGCCGCCGGCACGGGAGTCCTCCGCACGCTCGCGACCATCGCGATCGCGTGGGGGATCGCTGCGGCCGTCACCCTCGGGGTCGACGCCGTCCGCGACGGCAGGGTGCCAGCGGCGTTCGGGCAGGCGCTCGCGCTGCTCGGCGGGGCGTTCGTCCTGCGTGCGGTGGCCGCGTGGGCCACCGACGACCTGGCGGCCCGTGCTGCGGCGAAGGTGAAGAGCGAGATGCGGACGACGGTGCTCGCCCGCGCCGCCGAGCGCGGTCCGTCGTGGCTCGCCGGCCAGTCGAGCGCCGGCTTCGCCACGACGCTCGGCCCCGGGCTCGACGCCCTCGACGCCTACTTCGGCCGGTACCTGCCGCAGCTCGCGCTCACCGCGATCGCGACGCCGATGCTCCTGGTGGCGATCGGCCTCGGCGACCTGACGAGCGGGCTGATCATCCTGTTCGCCCTGCCGGTGATCCCGGTCTTCATGATCCTGATCGGCCTGGCGACGCAGTCGCTGCAGCGGAAGCAGTCGGACGCCCTCGCGAAGCTCGGTGCCGCCTTCACCGAAGCCGTCGAGGGGCTCGCCACGCTCAAGGTCTTCGGCCGTGCACGCCGCCAGGTCGGTCGCATCGCGGCGGTCACCGACGAGTACCGCCGAGGCACGATCGGCGTGCTCCGGCTGTCGTTCGTGAGCGGCTTCGCGCTCGAGCTCGCCGCGAGCCTGTCCGTCGCACTGGTCGCCGTCTCGATCGGCATCCGCCTGGTGGACGGTTCACTCGGCCTCGGCGCCGCGATGTTCGTGCTCGTGCTCGCACCGGAGGCCTTCGCCCCCGTCCGCCAGGTCGGCGCCGACTTCCACGCCGCCCAGGACGGCGTCGAGGCCTCTGCCGCGGTGCTCGACGTGCTCGCCGACGACGAGGCCGCATCGTCGTCCGCGACAGGCAGCAGCGGGACCGACACGGACACCGCAGCACCCGCCACCGCGGTGGACGTCCGGGGGCTCGACGTCCGCGGGCTCACCGTCCGCCGACCCGACGTCGTGATCGGGCCGTTCGGCCTGCGCGCCGAGCCCGGCACCGTGGTCGTGCTGGCCGGCCCGAGCGGTTCCGGCAAGTCGAGCATCATCGCCGCACTCCGCGGCGTCCTGCCGCACGACGGCGTCGTCACCGTGCCCGGCCCGGCCGGTGCCTCCGTCGCCGAGCGCACCACGTGGGCCGACCAGCGGCCGCGTCTCGTCCGCGGGACGATCGCCGAGAACGTCGCGCTCAGCGCGACCCCCGACGACGCCGACGTGCGCACCGCTCTGGGCGACGCGGGGCTGGGACTCGACCCAGGCCTCCCGGTCGGCGCCGGTGGCAGCGGACTGTCCGGGGGCCAGGCACAGCGCGTCGCCGTCGCCCGCGCGCTCTACCGGGCGCGCCGCGAGCAGACCCCGCTCGTCCTGCTCGACGAGCCGACGTCCGCGCTGGACGCCGAGGCCGAGGCGCGGGTCATCGCGGCCGTTCGTGGCCTGGCGGCCGACGGCGCCGTCGTCGTGGTCGCCAGCCACCGACCCGCGGTCGTCGCCGCGGCGGACGTCCGCGTGGACGTCCGCGCCGGCGGGTCCGTGACGGTCCGCAGGGGGGTGCGCGCATGAGCCGGGAGGCCCGTGGTGGCTCCGTCCTGCGGCTCGCGATGCCGCACGGGTCGGGTTGGGCGAAGGCGGTCGCCGCCGGATCGCTCAGCGCGCTCTGCGCCGTCGCGCTCCTCGCAGCGAGCGGCTACCTGATCACCCGCGCCGCCGAGCACCCGCCGATCCTGTACCTGACACTCGTGATGGTCGGTGTGCGCGCCTTCGCGCTCGGGCGAGCCGTGCTGCGCTACGTCGACCGGCTCGCCGGGCACGACGCATCGTTCCGGCAACTGGCCGTGGTGCGGACGGAGATGTACCGGCGGCTCGCGTCGATCGCGCCCGCCGGACTCGGACGGACCGGACGCGGCGACCTCATGACGCGGCTGGTGACCGACACGGACCGGCTGCAGGACCTGCCGATCCGCGTCGTCGGCCCGCTCGTCTCCGCCGGGGTCGTCGCGGTGCTGTCGGTCGTCGCCGTGGCGCTCGTGTCGGTGCCGGCGGCGCTCGTGCTCGTCCTCGCGCTGGCGGTCGCGGCCCTGGTCGGCACGATCGTCACCCGGGTGATCGCCGAGCGCTCGGACCGCGAGACCGCCGCCGACCGGGGCCGGGTCGCGGACCTCGTGCTCGACACCGTCCGGACGCTCGACGTCTTCGCCGCGTACGGCACCCTCGACGAACGGCTCGCGCACATCGCCCGGCTCGACGCCGGCGTCACCCGGGCCGTCCGGCGCCGTGGCACGGTCGAGTCGCTCGTCGGTGCCCTGGTCGGCCTGGTCGGTGGCGGTGCCGTGATCGGGACCCTGGCCGTCGGTGCGCCTGCCGTGGTGTCCGGGGCGCTCGACGGTCCGCTCTGGGCCCTGGCGGTCTTCGTGCCGCTCGCGCTCTTCGAGGTCGTCGGGACCGTCCCGCTCGCCGTCCTGACGCTCCGACGGGTGCGTGCTGCGGCCGACCGGGTGGAGCAAGTGGTGCCCGCCGAGGTGCCCGACGGCATCGTCCCCGAGCCGGACGAGGACGCCGACCCGGCGTCGCTCGTGGTCGAGGGGCCGGTCACACTCGCCGTCCACGACCTGACCGTCCGCTGGCCGGGGGCGGCTGAGCCCGCGGTCGACGGGATCTCGTTCACGCTCGCCCCCGGCGAGGTCGTCGTGCTCCAGGGGCCGAGTGGTGCCGGCAAGTCGACCCTGGTCGACGCGCTCGTCCGGTTCGTGGAGCACGAGGGGTCCTACACGCTCGACGGCGTCGAGGCGAAGGCGATGCACCCGGACGCGGTGCGGGACCGGGTCGGCCTGATCGAACAGGACCCGTTCGTGTTCGACCAGTCGGTGCGGCAGAACCTGCTCTTCGCCCGTGAGACCGCGACCGACGACGAACTGCTCGCCGTGCTCGACCGGGTCGGCCTGGGGGACTGGGTCGTCCGGCGCGGCGGGCTGGACGCCTCGGTCGGGGAACGCGGCGTGCTCGTGTCCGGCGGCCAGGCACACCGGCTCGCGCTCGCCCGCGCGCTGCTGCACGCGTTCCCGGTGCTGGTGCTCGACGAACCGACCGCCGACGTCGACCCGGACCTCGGCGACACCGTGCTGCGCGACCTCGTCACCACGGCCCGCGCGGCGGGTCGGACGGTCGTCATCGTGTCGCACGTCCCGGTGGCACCGGACCTGGTCGACCGCACCCTGCGGATGCGGGACGGACGCCTGCTCGCCGGGTGAGCCGACGGGCGGACGCGGGACGGGCCCGGCGGCTTGTATCGTTGACGTCCGTGACCACCGAGCAGCACGCCGAGGACCCGAACGCCTACGACTTCCGTCGTATCCAGGAGAAGTGGCAGCCCCGCTGGGAAGAGCTCGGGCTCTTCACCACCGACCTCGACGACACCCGTCCGCGCAAGTACATCCTCGAGATGTTCCCGTACCCGTCCGGCGACCTGCACATGGGGCACGCCGAGAACTGGGCGCTCGGTGACTTCGTCGCGCGGTACTGGCGGCAGCAGGGCTTCAACGTGCTGCACCCGATCGGCTGGGACTCGTTCGGCCTGCCCGCCGAGAACGCGGCGATCAAGCGCGGGGTGGACCCGAAGGACTGGACCTACGCGAACATCGAGCAGCAGAAGGCGTCCTTCAAGCGCTACGCGCCGTCGTTCGACTGGACCACCGAGATCCACACCTCGGACCCCGAGTACTACAAGTGGAACCAGTGGCTGTTCCTGAAGATGTACGAGAAGGGTCTGGCGTACCGCAAGGACAGCTGGGTGAACTGGGACCCGGTGGACCAGACCGTGCTGGCGAACGAGCAGGTCCTGCCCGACGGCACCTCGGACCGCTCCGGTGCCGTCGTGGTGAAGAAGAAGCTGACGCAGTGGTACTTCAAGATCACCGAGTACGCCGACCGGCTGCTCGACGACCTGAACCAACTCGAGGGGCGGTGGCCGGCGAAGGTCATCGCGCAGCAGCGCAACTGGATCGGCCGTTCGGTCGGTGCCGACGTCGACTTCGTGATCGAGGGCCGCGACGAGCCCGTCACGGTGTTCACCACTCGTCCGGACACGATCCACGGGGCGACGTTCCTGGTGGTGGCCCCGGACTCGGACCTGGCTGCCGCGCTGGTTGCCGACCCGTCCGTGCCGTCCGCCGTCCGTGACGACTTCGACGCCTACCTGACGGCGACGCAGAAGACGTCCGAGATCGACCGGCAGAACGCCGACCGCCCGAAGACCGGCGTGCCGCTCGGTCGGTCGGCGATCCACCCGCTGACGGGGGAACGCCTGCCCATCTGGGCCGCCGACTACGTGCTCGCCGACTACGGCCACGGTGCCGTGATGGCCGTGCCCGCGCACGACCAGCGCGACCTCGACTTCGCGCGGGCGTTCGACCTGCCCGTCAAGGTGGTCGTCGACACGAACGCCGCCGTCACCGGGGCGATCCCGGTCATCCCCGAGGGCGCGACGCTCGACGACTTCGACGTGCCGACGCTCGACCCGGTCGCCACCGGCGAAGCGCTGACCGGTCAGGGGCGGATGATCAACTCCGGCCCGCTCGACGGCATGTCGAAGCAGCACGCCATCACCGCTGCCATCGCCCTGCTCGAGGAGCGCGGCACCGGTCGTGCCGCCAAGACCTACCGGCTGCGCGACTGGCTCATCTCGCGCCAGCGCTTCTGGGGCACCCCGATCCCGATCATCCACGGTGCCGACGGCTCCGAGCACCCGGTGCCCGAGGACCAGCTGCCGATCGTGCTGCCGGACACCGAGGGGCTCGACCTCAAGCCGAAGGGCACGTCCCCGCTCGGCGGCGCGACCGACTGGGTGAACGTGCCGAACCCCGTCGACGGCACCCCGGCGCTCCGCGACACCGACACGATGGACACCTTCGTCGACTCGTCGTGGTACTTCCTGCGGTTCCTGTCGGCGAACGACGACACCCAGGCGTTCGACCCGGCAGCCGCACGCCGCTGGGCTCCGGTCGACCAGTACATCGGCGGCATCGAGCACGCGATCCTGCACCTGCTCTACGCCCGCTTCGTCACGAAGGTGCTCTTCGACCTCGGGTACCTCGACTTCACCGAGCCGTTCTCGGCACTGCTCAACCAGGGCATGGTGCTGTCCGGTGGCTCGAAGATGTCGAAGTCGAAGGGCGGCGTCTCGCTCGGCGACGAGCTCGACGCGAACGGCGTCGACGCCATCCGCCTGGTGATGGGATTCGCCGGCCCGCCGGAGGACGACATCAACTGGGAGGACGTCTCGCCGTCCGCCTCGGCTCGGTTCCTGGCGCGGGCGTACCGCCTGGCGCTCGACGTCACGTCCGCACGCGACGTCGTGTGGGCCGATGGCGACCGGGCACTCCGCCAGGTCACGCACCGGTTCCTCGCCGACGCCCCGGGGATGATGGAGTCGTTCAAGTTCAACGTCGTGATCGCGCGACTGATGGACCTGGTCAACGTCACCCGCAAGGCGATCGACAGCGGCCCCGGTGCCGGAGACCCCGCCGTGCGTGAGGCGGTCGAGACGATCGCGCTCGGCTTGAGCGTCTTCGCGCCGTACACCGGCGAGGAGATGTGGGAGAAGCTGGGCTACGAGGCCACCGTCGCCACGTACGGCTGGCGGAAGGCCGACCCGACGCTGCTCGTGCAGGAGACCCTGACGGCCGTCGTGCAGGTCAACGGCAAGGTGCGTGACTCGTTCGAGGTGTCGAAGTCGATCGAGGCGGATGAGCTCGAGCAGCTCGCACGGTCGTCGGCGAACGTGCAGCGGTACATCGGTGACCGCGAGATCGTGAAGGTGATCGTCCGCGCGCCGAAGCTCGTGAACATCGCCATCAAGGGGTAGCGACCGTCGCTGGCGTCGTCCCTCCACAGCAGGGGCGTTCGCGGCACCCGTCCACGGGTGTCGCCTCCGGAGCCCGGCCGATCGGCCGGGCTCCGTAGCGTTCGGGGCATGTCCTCCCCGTCGTCTCCCGGACCCTGGTGGTCCCGTCTCGCCTTGTCACCGCGGGCCGCCGTGGTGCTGGCGGCGGTCGTGGTGGTGGTCGCCGTCGTCGTGGTGTTCGTCGGGGCGATGGTGTCGGGCGGCGGCAGCGGGGGCACCGACGGAACCGGAGGGGTCGTCGTGCGTGGGGCACCCACGTCCGGCGCGGGTGGGGCGTCGGGTGCGCCATCCCCGTCAGCCGGAGATGCTGCCGGTGCTCTGCCGTCCGGGCCGGGTGCCGGACGGGTCGTGGTGCACGTGCTCGGGGCGGTACGGCGGAGCGGTGTGGTCGAGCTGCCGGCATCGAGCCGCGTCGGGGACGCGCTCGAACGTGCCGGTGGGGCCGCGGACGACGCCGACCTCGACCGCCTGAACCTTGCCCGGGTGCTGACGGACGGCGAGCGGTTGTACGTGCCGCGGCTCGGGCAGCAGGAGGTGCCGGAGGCGCTCGGGCCGGTGGCAGACGGTGCTGGCGCCGGGCGGGCCGCCGCTGCCGGGGGCGCGGGCGGCGGTGGCGGTGGCGGTGGCGATGCGGGTACCGGGGGTGAGGGGTCCGCCGTCGTCGACCTGAACACCGCCGACCAGGCCGCGCTCGAGACACTGCCCGGCATCGGACCGGGGCTCGCTGGTCGGATCATCGCCTGGCGGGACGAGCACGGCCGGTTCACCGCGGTCGAGGACCTGCTCGACGTCAGCGGCATCGGGGACGTGCGGTTCGCCGAGCTCCGCGATCGCGTGCGGGTCTGAGGGGCGACGGTGCAGCTCGCGCCGAGTGCGATCGACCTGCGGGTCGCGGTGCCGGTCGCCGCCGCCTGGATCGCGACCGCCCTGCTCGTCGGCGTCCCCGACGTGGCACCCGTGGTCGGTGGGGCCACGGCGCTCCTGACCGGCGTCAGCGGCAGCGTGCTCCGGTCGCGTCGGGGCACCGGGGTCGTGCCGGTCGTCGCCGGTCTGCTGCTCGTCGCGGGGGCACTGACGACGCTGCTCGCGGTGTCGGTCACCGTGGGGGAGTCCCGGCGGGCCCCGGAACCGCTGCGCGCGCTCGTCGCGGGTCCGGGGTCGGGGCACGTGGACGTCGAGGCCGTGCTGACCCGTGACCTCGTGCCGGGCGACCGCTCCGTCACCGCGACGCTGGTGCGCGCTGACGAGCTCGACGGGCTCCGGGTGCCGGTCCGACTCGTCCCCGACCAGCACGGCGACGCACCGGTCGCCGTGCTGGCGGCCGGAGCCCGGGTCACCGTGACCGCCGCCGTTCGGCCGGACGAGCCCGGTTCCGCGACCGCCTTCGTGGCGTTCCTGCGCGGGGCCCCGTCGTCGGTGCCGCCCGACGGACTGCTCGGCGCCACCGACACCGCGCGGCAGGCGTTCGTCCGGGCCACGGCCGACCTGCCGCAGCCGGGAGCGGCGCTGCTGCGCGGACTCGCGATCGGGGACCGATCCGGCCTCGACCCGACGACCGAGGCGGCGATGGAGGCCTCCGCGCTGACGCACCTGACGGCGGTGTCCGGGGCGAACTGCGCGGTGGTGGTCGGGCTCGTCGTGGTCCTCGGCCGCGCCTGTGGCTTGCCGAGAGGCGCCCGGGCCGCGGCGGCCGTCGGCGTGCTCCTGGTGTTCGTCGTACTCGTGCGGCCCGACCCCTCGATCGTCCGGGCGACGGTGATGGCGATCGTGGTGCTCGCCGTGCACCTGGCCGGTCGACCGGTGCGGGGCGTCCCGCTCATCACCCTCGCCGCGGTCGGCATGCTCGTGGTCGACCCCTGGTTCGCACGGTCGTCCGCGTTCGCCCTGTCCGTGCTCGCCACGAGCGGGATCGTGGTGCTCGCCCCGCCGCTCACCGAGCTCCTGGCGCGTCGTGTGTGGCCGCCGGTCGCCGCCGCACTCGCCATCCCCGTCGCGGCGCAGGTGGCGTGTTGGCCGGTGACGATCCCGCTGTCGGCGACGCTCCCGACCTACGCGGTGCCGGCGAACCTGCTGGCGGAGCCGTTCGCGCCGGTCGTCACGGTGGTCGGGCTCGCCGCGTGTGGTCTCGCTCCGGTGTGGCCGGTGGGTGCGCAGGGGCTCGCGGCGGTCGCGTGGGTCCCGGCCGCCGCCGTCGGGAACATCGCGCACGGGGCAGCGGCCTTGCCCTACGCCTCGCTACCCTGGCCGGCCGGCGTGCTCGGTGTGGCCGCCGCCGTGCTGGTGTGCGGTTGCATCGCGGTCGCGGTGCTGGTCCGGGGACGGCTCGGCTCCCGGTTGCTGCTCGCAGCAGGGGCGGTGGTCGTGGTCGGCGTCGCAGCGGTCACCGTCCCGGTGCTCGTCGTCCGGGGATCGGTGCCGGGGGACTGGTCGGTCGCCGCCTGCGACGTCGGGCAGGGGGACGCCGTGCTGCTCCGTGGCGACGACGCCGTCGCCCTCGTGGACACCGGCGACGACGAGGAGCGGCTCCGGGCGTGCCTGGACCTGCTCGGGGTCGCCCGGGTCGACCTGCTCGTCCTGACGCACTTCGACCGCGACCACGTCGGCGCGGTGCGCGCTGTGGCCGGCGCAGTCGAGACCGCCCTGGTCGGACCGGTGGGCCGTGCGTCGGACGAGCGGGTGGTCGACGACCTCCGACGTGCCGGTGTCGACGTCCGGACGGCCGACGACCGGGTCTCCGGAACCCTCGGACCGCTCGCCTGGCGCGTGGTGTGGCCACCGGGCGACGACCGTGCCGCCGGCAACGACGCGAGCATCGTGCTCGCCACGGGGCCGGCGGACGGAGACTCCTGTCCGGGGTGCCTGACCGGGGTCTTCCTCGGCGACCTCGGGGAGTCGTCGCAGCGTCGGCTCCGAGACTCCGGGGAGCTGCCGGTGGGGCCGATCGACGTCGTGAAGGTGGCGCACCACGGCTCGGCGGACCAGGACCCGCAGCTCTACCGGGGGCTCACGGCGCGTGTCGCGCTCATCGGCGTCGGGGCGGACAACACCTACGGACACCCGACGGCATCGGCCCTCGGCACGCTCGAGGCCGCGGGCACGCTGCCGCTCCGCACGGACGAGCGCGGCACCGTGGTGCTCGCTCGCTCCGGCAGCGACGAGGTGCGGGTGTGGACGGAGCGCTCGTCGTCGGCGGCCGCCCGTAGGATCGTCGGTGCACCACTCGACCCGGCACCGTCCGGGCCGGCACCACCGGAAGGACCACATGGCCGCCAAGAAGCCCGCGCGCGCCGCAGCGAAGATCGACCAGGTGCCCTGGTCGGGGATCCGTCCGGCGCCCGTCGTGCTCATCACCGGGCCCGAAGCGTTCCTCGCCGACCGCGCCCGCGGTGTGTTGAAGGACCTGCTGCAGGGCGAGGACCCCGCGCTCGAGGTGCACGACCTCGAAGCCGACCAGTACGCCCCCGGGCTCCTCGCCACCCTCGCCAGCCCGTCGCTGTTCGGCGAGCCGCGGCTCGTGCAGGTCACGAACGTCGAGAAGTGCACCGACGCATTCATCACCGAGACGATCTCGTACCTGCAGGCCCCCGCAGACGACGTGACCCTGGTGCTCCGGCACGGGGGTGGCATGCGCGGCAAGAAGCTCCTCGACACGATCCGCAGCGGTGTCGGCGGCGGGGTCGAGGTGCTGTGCGACGAGCTCAAGCGCGAGACGGACCGCATCGACTTCGTGAACGCCGAGTTCCGCGCCGCACGACGCCGCATCGCGCCGTCCGCGGTCCGGACCCTGGTGACCGCGTTCGCCGACGACCTCGCCGAACTCGCCGCCGCGTGCCGACAGCTCCTGGCGGACGAAGCCGAGGAGATCACCGACAAGGTCGTCGACAAGTACTACGGCGGTCGCGTCGAGACGAACGCGTTCAAGGTCGCTGACATCGCCCTCGCGGGTCGGTCGGCGCCGGCGATCGTCGAGCTGCGGCACGCCCTGGCCACCGGCGAGGCACCCGTGCCGATCGTCGCCGCGTTCGCGAGCAAGATCCGCACGATGGCGAAGGTCAGCGCCTTCCGGGGTCCGAGCGGGCAGGCGGCCTCGGCGCTCGGCATGGCGCCGTGGCAGGTGCAGCGCGCGCAGCGAGACGTCGCCGGGTGGAGCGAGTCCGGGCTGGCGAACGCGATCATCAGCATCGCCGAGGCGGACACCGCGGTGAAGGGTGGCTCGCGCGACGCGCACTACGCGCTCGAGGTCATGGTCCGCACCATCGCCCGACGCGGCGAGCCCCGCTGAGGCGAGTCGGGCCTCCCGGCTGTCCCTCGCGCCTGTCAGCCGGCACATCGTGAGCAGAGATGGTCGGGTGTGCCGCCGCGACCCGACCGTTTCTGCTCACGGAACGCACCCGACGCAACGCACCCCGACGCAGCGCACGAGACGCAGCGAACCCCGCGCACGACGAAGGCCCCGCACCGACGGTGCGGGGCCTTCGAGACCAGAAGGGTCAGGACGTCAGAGCGACGAGACCTTCTTCGCGATGGCCGACTTGCGGTTCGCGGCCTGGTTCTTGTGGATGACACCCTTGCTCACGGCCTTGTCGAGCTTCTTCGACGCGAGGGCCAGGGCGGCAACGGCCTTGTCCTTGTCACCGGCGGCGACGGCGTCGTTGGCACGACGGATGTGCGTCTTGAGCTCCGACTTGTAGGCCTTGTTGCGCTCGGTGGCCTTGAGGTTGGTCTTGATGCGCTTGATCTGCGACTTGATGTTCGCCATGAATTGCTCCTGCTCGTCTCGTACGGGTGGGCGCGACCGCAGGGTAGAGGGGCCCGTGGTCGCATCGCGTTCCACCCGTGGGCGGGGAACGCGGAAGCCAGCCACCAACACTACCAGGCAAGCGGGCTGCCACCAAAGCACGAAACACCGCCGGATCGGCAGGAGCCTGCGGTCGACCGCGGGCGAAACCCGGCGGCAACACGCACCGGATACCGTGACGGACATGCCCTCCCTCGCACCGCGCATCGACACCGTGCCCGCCTCCGGCATCCGGAGGGTCTTCGAGCAGGCGGCCCTGCTGCAGTCGAGCGGCACCGACGTCACGATGCTCGTCATCGGCGAGCCGGACGTCCCGGTGGCGCCGCACATCGGTGAGGCGGCCCGTCGCGCCTGGACCGAGGACCGCACCGGGTACACCCCGAACGGTGGGATCGGGCCCCTGCGCGAGGCCGTCCGCGACAAGCTCCGCCGCGAGAACCGGATCGAGGCCGACCTCGAGCAGATCTGGATGACGATCGGCGCGACCCAGGCGCTGTTCCAGGCGATGACGTTGACGCTCAGTCCGGGCGACGAAGTCCTCGTGCCGGACCCCGGATACACGACGTTCACGATGAACGCGCACATCATCGGGGCGACCCCGGTGCCGTACCGGTTGGAGCCGCAGCACGGGTTCGAGCCCGACCTGCAGGCCCTCGAGGCGAGCGTCACCGAACGCACCCGGGTGCTGATCATCAACTCGCCGTCGAACCCGCTCGGCTCGGTCTTCGGCGAGGAGACCCTGCGTGCGCTCCTGGCCTTCGCGAAGCGGCACGACCTCTGGGTCATCAGCGACGAGGTCTACGAGTACTTCACCTACGGCACCCGGCACGTCAGCCTGGCGGCGCTCGACGAGGACGACCGCGTGTTCTCGGCGTTCTCGCTCAGCAAGACGTACGCGATGACCGGCGTCCGCGTCGGCTACCTCGTCACCCCGAAGGGGCTCGGCGCGACGATGCGGACCACGCAGGAGGCCATGATCAGCTGCGTCGCCGAACCCGACCAGTACGCGGCCCTCGCGGCGATCGTCGGGGACCACTCCGCGGTGCGCGACGCTCGGGAGCACTACCGCGCGAACCTCGAGGTCGCGAAGGAGACGCTCGACGCCGCCGGCATCCGGTACCTCGACCCGCGCGGCGCGTTCTACCTGTGGATCGACATGTCGCACGCGTCCGACGGGGACATCGCCGAGTGGGCGCTGGGGTTCCTGCAGCGTGAGCGGGTCGCCGTCGCACCGGGCAGCGCCTTCGGACGCACCGGCGAGGGGTGGATCCGCGTCTGCCTCGCAGCCACCGCGGACGACCTCCGGCGCGGCCTCGGCGCACTGCCGGCTCCGGCGCACGTCGCCGTCTGACGCTCGGAGCGTGCGGCCGGGAGGCCCGCCCCGCGTCCGCCACGCATCGCTCCGTGCGAGGTCTGATCGCGTTCCGTGCCCGGTTCCGGATTCCGTGCGAGGTCCCGCCCCTCGCACGGAATCGGGAACACCGCACGACGGAACAGCGTCGCACGGTGCGACGCACGCACGAACTCGCACCGTGCGAGCTGCGCTGCGCGACGCCGGCACGCAAGCGTGGGAGACTGTTGCGACCGTCCGACCCACCTGAGGAACCGTGAGCCCACAAGCATCCGCTCCGCTGGAGCCCGCAGCGACCCCGGCCGACGCGATCCGCAACTTCTGCATCATCGCGCACATCGACCACGGCAAGTCGACGCTGGCCGACCGCATGCTGTCGATCACCGGCATCGTCGAGGACCGCGCGATGCGTGCGCAGTACCTCGACCGCATGGACATCGAGCGCGAGCGCGGCATCACGATCAAGTCGCAGGCCGTGCGCATGCCGTGGGAGCTCGACGGTGAGACCTTCGCGCTGAACATGATCGACACCCCGGGGCACGTCGACTTCTCGTACGAGGTCTCGCGTTCCCTGGCCGCGTGCGAGGGTGCGATCCTGCTCGTCGACGCCGCCCAGGGCATCGAGGCGCAGACGCTCGCGAACCTGTACCTGGCGCTCGAGAACGACCTCGAGATCATCCCGGTCCTCAACAAGATCGACCTCCCGGCGGCCGAACCGGACAAGTACGCGGCCGAGCTCGCGCAGCTCATCGGTGGCAAGCCCGAGGACGTCCTCCGGGTGTCCGGCAAGACCGGCGTCGGCGTGCCCGAGCTCCTCGACCTGGTCGTCCGTCGCGTGCCGGCCCCCGTCGGCGACGCCGAGGCCGCGCCCCGCGCGATGATCTTCGACTCGGTCTACGACAGCTACCGCGGTGTCGTCACCTACGTCCGCATGATCGACGGCACCATCTCGCCCCGCGAGAAGGTCCAGATGATGTCGACCAAGTCGACGCACGAGATCCTGGAGATCGGGGTCTCGAGCCCGGAGCCGAAGCCCACGAAGGGGCTGTCCGTCGGCGAGGTCGGCTACCTGATCACCGGTGTGAAGGACGTCCGCCAGTCCAAGGTCGGCGACACCGTCACGAGTGCACAGAAGCCCGCGACCGAGCCGCTGTCCGGCTACACCGACCCGAAGCCGATGGTGTTTTCGGGCCTGTACCCGATCGACGGCAGCGACTACCCCGTGCTCCGCGAAGCCCTCGACAAGCTCAAGCTCTCCGACGCCGCACTGGTCTACGAGCCGGAGACCTCGGTCGCGCTCGGTTTCGGGTTCCGCTGCGGGTTCCTCGGGCTGCTGCACCTCGAGATCATCACCGAGCGACTGTCCCGCGAGTTCGGGCTCGACCTCATCACCACGGCCCCGAGCGTGATCTACGAGGTCACGACCGAGGACAACGCCGTGACCGAGGTCACGAACCCCTCGGAGTTCCCGACCGGGCGCATCGTCGAGGTCCGCGAGCCGATGGTCCGCGCCGCGATCCTGGCGCCGAAGGACTACGTCGGCGCGATCATGGAGCTCTGCCAGCAGCGCCGCGGCTCCCTGCTCGGCATGGAGTACCTCGGCGAGGACCGCGTCGAGATCCGCTACGAGATGCCCCTCGGCGAGATCGTCTTCGACTTCTTCGACCAGCTGAAGAGCAAGACCCAGGGCTACGCGTCGCTCGACTACGAGCCCACCGGCGACCAGGCCGCCGACCTCGTCAAGGTCGACATCCTGCTGCAGGGCGACCAGGTCGACGCCTTCAGTGCGATCGTGCACCGCGACAAGGCGTACGCCTACGGCACGCTCATGACGGAGCGGCTGCGCAAGCTCATCCCGCGCCAGCAGTTCGAGGTGCCGATCCAGGCCGCGATCGGCGCCCGCATCATCGCCCGCGAGAGCATCCGCGCGATGCGCAAGGACGTCCTGGCGAAGTGCTACGGCGGTGACATCACCCGCAAGCGCAAGCTCCTCGAGAAGCAGAAGGAGGGCAAGAAGCGCATGAAGACCATCGGTCGGGTCGAGGTCCCGCAGGAAGCCTTCATCGCGGCGCTCTCCGGCGACGTCGAAGAGAAGAAGAAGTAGCGCCGGGTCAGCCGGTAGGGCGGGCGCGAGCCCGCAGCGCGGCCAGGCAGAGGGCCGGGAGGCTCGCTGCGGCCAGTCCGGCCAGTGCGGTCCGCAGGATGGCCCAGTGGGCAGCCGCGTCGAAATCGGTCTGCTCGCCGGAGGCCACTCCGGCGACCACGGCCCCGACGACCATCGCGAGCGTCACGACCGCGAGGGCCAGCGGCAGCCGACGGCCGCGGTGACGCCGCACCGCCGACACCAGTGCCGCACCGAACAGCAGCACCCCGGCGCCGGCGCAGCTCGCTCCGACGGCGGCGATGACGTTCGCGGTGTCGAAGCCGTTCCACGCCTCGGGGGCGACCGCGACGGTCGCGTACCGGGCGGGTGACGCCGCGGCGGACGTGGTCACGTCCACCAGCACCCGGGCGGTCGCCGCCACGCTGAACGCGACGAGCGCGAGCGCGGCGAGGACGGCGGTCCGGCGGTCGACGGACCGCGAGCGGGCGGGGGTGGGGCGGGGCACCTGCTGACGATAGCCGCGGGGCGGGCGGTTGTCGGGCCTCCAGTTCGGGGTGCACGGCGGGTGGGCCGGTCCGACGGAGGTGAGCGCGGATCGGTTCGATCCCGGGTGGTCCGCCCAAGTACGATGGCCGCATGAGCATCCGCGGGAGCTACCGGACCGCCCTGACGTACGGCGCGGTGGGGGCGACCCAGGCGTCGGACCTCATGACCTACCCGCCGGAGGGATTCACACCGGCCGAGTCGCGCGCGCGGATCGGACACGGCGACCAGCGGTTCGAGACCGCCGTCGTGCAGGCGCTCACGTGGCAGATCCAGGAGCGCAGCGGAGTGCGCGTGCGCGTCGAGGAGCAGCCGGACGACGACGAGGTCCGGTACAACCCGGTCACCTTCGACGACGACGGGGTGCCGATCGCCCCGGCGTCCATCGGGACGCCCCGGGTCGAGAAGTTCGCACCAGACGGCACCCCGCTGCTGACGGCGGGCACGAGCGCGACGCTGACGATCCACGCGTTCGGGCAGACCGTGCAGGCACCGGTGCGTGTCGTGTCGATCATCGACGAGCACGACCGCAAGGGCTTCGCGTACGGCACGCTCGAGGGGCACCCCCTGTCCGGCGAGGAGTCGTTCGTCGTCGAGCGCACCCCGGACGGCTCGGTGTGGCTGCAGGTCCGGCAGTTCTCGCAGCCGGCGAGCCGGAAGTGGCGCTTCGTCGCGCCGTTCGTGCGGCGGCAGCAGAAGGTCATGGCGGAGAAGTACCTGGCGGCGCTGCGGGGCGACTAGGCGTCGCTCGCGGTCGCGGTCGCTCCCGCTCTTCAGCGGAGCGGCGGGAGTGCGGCGATCGCGTCCTCGATGAGGGCGGCGTCCTGCTGGCAGTCGCGCGCGACCGTCACGGCGTTCGTGTGCCGGAGCGCGTCGACGTCGTAGACACCCGTCGCCACCGCCAGGAAGGGGATGCCCGCCGCGTCGGCGGCCTCGCCGTCCCGCGGGGTGTCGCCGACGATGACCGCCCGGGTACCGACCAGTTCGGCGGCAGCACGTCGGGTGACCCCGGCGCGGTCCACCTCGGTGTCGCCGAAGTACGAGTGCTCCCAGTCGAAGACGTCGGCGTCGAACCCGGCGCCGGTGAGCTTCACCCGGGCGCGGTACTCGGAGTTGCCGGTGAGCAGGCCGTTGTGCCACCCGAGTTCGGCGAAGCGGGTCAGGAGCGCCTTCGCCCCGGGGACGGGGCTGCGGTGGTCGCCGGAGGCGTGCCGTTCGGTAGTCAGGTCGTGCAGGTGGCGGCTGACCGTGGGGATCAGGGTATCCTCGAACGCGTGGGCGCGCACGTGCTCGGCGATGAGCCCGGCGTCGGTCCGGCCGTGCTGGTGCCCGACCCGGAGGGTGAGGTCGCGGCCCACCGCCCGCTCGAGGGCGAGGTGGTAGAGGTTGCCCGGGGACGACGCGTTCATCACGAGGGTGCCGTCGATGTCCCACAGGACCGTGGTGGGGACGGGATGGTGCTCCATGGCTCCCATCATGACGGACAATGGACTCCATGCCGAGTGCTCTCCCGATCGCCGATCCAGCACCAGCGGACGGCCTGATCACCCCGTGGGCGGCAGCGGGCTCCGCTGCCGGGCCGGGGGCCGCTCCCGCCGCCGGCGACGTGCCCTTCGGCGTGTACGTGCACGTGCCGTTCTGCCGGGTGCGCTGCGGGTACTGCGACTTCAACACCTACACGGCGTCGGAACTCCGCGGCGTCCGCCGTGACGACTACGCCGGGCACGCCGTGCGCGAGATCGAGTGGGCCGCGACCGTGCTCGACCGGTCCGGTGTGCCGCGGCGGCCGGTGTCGACCGTCTTCTTCGGCGGCGGCACCCCGACGATGCTGCCGGCGTCCGACCTGGCGATGATCCTCCGAGCGATCGACGACACCTGGGGCATCCTGCCCGGGGCCGAGGTCACCACCGAGGCGAACCCGGACTCCGTCGACGCGGCGTCGCTCGAGACCCTGCGGGCCGGCGGCTTCAACCGGATCAGCTACGGCATGCAGTCCGCCGTGCCGCACGTGCTCGCCACGCTCGACCGCACGCACGACCCGCTCCGGGTCCCCGTCGTCGTCGACCTCGCGAAGCAGCAGGGACTCGACGTCTCGCTCGACCTCATCTACTCGACGCCGGGGGAGTCCCTCGCCGACTGGCGGACCTCGCTCGACGCCGCGATCGCCTGCGAGCCAGACCACGTGTCGGCGTACTCGCTCATCGTCGAGGACGGCACCGCGATGGGTCGCATGGTCGCCCGCGGCGAGCTCCCCGCCCCCGACGACGACCTGGCCGCCGACATGTACGAGCTCGCCGACCAGGTGCTCGGCGACGCCGGCTACTCCTGGTACGAGGTGTCGAACTGGGCGTGCGGTGACGCGCACGCGAGTCGCCACAACCTGTCCTACTGGAAGGGTCACGACTGGTGGGGCGTCGGCCCCGGCGCGCACTCCGCCGTCGCCGGCACACGCTGGTGGAACGTCAAGCACCCGGCCGCGTACGCGAACCGGGTGCTGTCGGGGGAGTCGCCGGCCGCCGGCCGCGAGACCATCGACGACGAGACGCGGTACGTCGAGCGACTGCTGCTGGCGGCGCGGGTCCGCGGGGAGCTCGCGACGAGCGAGATCCGCCAGGAGGCCCGTGGCCGGGTCGCCGGCCTCATCGCACGCGGACTCGTGGACGGGTCGGCCGCGGTGCGGGGACGGATCGATCTGACCCTGCAGGGTCGCCTGCTCGCCGACGCGGTGGTGCGGGAGCTGCTCGACTGACGGTCGTGCGCACTGCTTGCTGCGCACTGCGCTCCGTTGCCGCTACTGCTTGATGAACTCGATCGAGAGCGGGTAGCGGTAGAACTGGCCCTGGTTCGCGGCGATCGCGGCCATGATGCTGAAGATCAGCGACACGATGCCGGCTGCCAGGACGATCAGGACTCCGATGCCGAACACCGATGTGAGGGAACCGACCACGTAGGCGATGCCCATCGTGATGTGGAAGTTCAGCGCGACGCGGGTGTGCTCGCGCACGAAGCCGCCGCGGTCGCGGAGGACCAGGTAGGCGACGAGCGGCGCGATGAAGTTGAAGAAGATGCCACCGATGTGGGTCAGCGTCGCCCACAGGCGCTGGTCCTCGGGGCGCATCGGCTGGGGCGGGGTGTAGCCGGCGGGGTACTGCGGTCCGCCGGGGTACTGGGTCCCGCCGGGCTGCTGGGGGCCACCGGGTCCGTGGCCGTAGGGGCCGCCGGGCTGCTCGGGTCCGTGGCCGTCGGGCTGCTGTCCGTAGGTCATGGCGGAAGCGTATCGGCCGACCGCCCGGAAGTCCCGGGCCGTCAGCGGTCGGGCGTAGGATCAGCAGTCGACACGTCCGAGTGCCAGGTCGATCGGGAAAGGAGGCGCTCGTGGTCAGTGAACGCAGCCTCGAGGTCCTCAAGGCCATCGTGCGCGACTACGTGGCGTCGCGTGAACCCGTCGGGTCGAAGACCATCGTCGAGCGGCACGCCTTCGGGGTCAGCGCCGCCACGATCCGCAACGACATGGCCCTGCTCGAGGACGAGCAGTTGATCGCGGCACCGCACACCTCGTCCGGCCGGGTGCCGACCGACAAGGGGTACCGCGTCTTCGTCGACCACCTGGCGGGTGCCCGTCCGCTCTC
Source organism: Curtobacterium sp. ME12 (assembly GCF_903970855.1). Lineage (NCBI taxonomy): Bacteria > Bacillati > Actinomycetota > Actinomycetes > Micrococcales > Microbacteriaceae > Curtobacterium > Curtobacterium sp. ME12. The sequence goes on along the minus strand of NZ_CAJCKD010000035.1, from coordinate 1,262 downwards.
CAGTGCGCAGCGGCACGCCATCGAGACCTTCCTCGGCGCCCCGAACGACCTCGACGAGGTCCTCGGGCGCACCGTCCGGCTGCTCAGCCAGCTCACCAACCAGGTCGCCCTGGTGCAGTACCCCTCGATGGTGCGCGCCCGGGTGCAGCACGTCGAACTCGTCCGGCTCGGTGACGCCCGGTTGATGGTGGTGCTCATCACCGACACCGCCCGCGTCGAACAGCGGGTGGTCGAGACCGACGTCCCGCTCGACGAAGGCTCGCTGGGCGAACTCCGCACCGTGGTGAACGGCGCGACCGTGGGGCTCCTGCTGCAGGACGTCCCGACCGCGCTCCGAGCCGTGCCGCAGCAGCTGCGCCCCGACGCCCAGACGCTCGGCGGGGTCGTCGTCGCCACGCTCATCGAGCAGGTCGCGGCGAACCGGCAGGACCGCCTGCTGATGGCCGGTGCGGCGAACCTGGCGAAGAGCGAGCGGGACTTCTCCGGCGGCCTCTTCCCGGTGCTCGAAGCGATCGAGGAACAAGTCACCCTGCTCCGGTTGTTCGGGGAGATGCAGGTGGACGACATCGCGGTGGCGGCCAGCATCGGCGTCGAGAACGCCGAGTACGGGCTCGACGCCACGAGCATCGTGGCCGGCGGCTACCTGGCCGGCGGCGAGGTGGCCCGCCTCGGCGTCCTCGGACCGACCCGGATGGACTACGGCACGAACATGGCGGCCGTCCGCGCCGTCGCCCGCTACCTGTCCAAGCTCCTGGGCGAACACTGACCAACCGACCGAACCCAACCGACTGAGGGATACGTGGCAGACCACTACGACGTCCTCGGCGTCCAGCGAGACGCCTCCGATGCCGACATCAAGAAGGCCTACCGCCGCCTGGCGCGTGAGCTCCACCCGGACGTGAACCCGGCACCCGACGCCGCCGAGCGCTTCAAGGACGTGACGCACGCGTACGACGTGCTGAGCGACCCCGAGCAGCGACGCCGGTACGACGCCGGGCCGCAGGCCGACAGCCCCTTCGGTGGTGGCGCCGGTGGCTTCAGTGACATCTTCGACGCCTTCTTCGGTGGCGGCGGTGGCGGCGGCCGTGGGTCGGGCCCGCGCAGCCGTGCCGAGCGCGGCCAGGACGCCCTGCTCCGCATAGCACGGTAGATCGTCGGGAAGGGAGACGGGGACTGCCCGAGGGGACCTCCTGGTGTAGATCGCCTCGTTAGCACGAAAAGGTAAGTATGAGCGTGTGTCAGTGGAGTTACAGTCGTGCGTG
>NZ_CAJCKD010000034.1:0-39714 GCF_903970855.1 Curtobacterium sp. ME12 | reverse complement strand
ACCGTCGACCCGGCCGGCTTCCGCGCGAGGGTGCGCCGAGCGGACACCGTGGCGGCCGCGGCGTCCCAGGCGGCCCGGGCAGCCCCGGCCGCCCGGCCCGCGCAGTCGCCCGCACCCGCTCGGGTGTCCGTCGAGCTGGAGCTCGCTGTGGCGGACTCCGACATCGGCATCCACCGCACCTTCGACCCCTACTTCGCCGTCCTCCGCGTGACGTTCCCCGACCTCGACGTCGCGGTCCGCCCCTCCGCCCTCGCACTAAGGTTCTCCTATGACCAGCACTGACCCGAACAGGCTCTCGGAGGGGTCGCCGTCCCTCCCGAACCCGGGAGCACGACGTGTGCGGCTGGCCATCCTCGACGACCACGAGGTGCTGCTGGACAGCCTGTCGAGCTGGATCGCGGTGAACGCGTTCGACTTCGACCTGGCCCTGACCGCGCACACCTGGCTCGAGATGGTCCACAGCGACAGCTTCCCGACCGACCTGGTGTTCCTGGACTTCCAGCTCAAGGAACCGGTCTCCATCGAGGCCCGCGTCCGTACCTGCCGCGCCGCCGGGGCGAAGGTGATCGTGCTCTCGAGCGTCGACAGCCGTGAGTCCCGCGACCGCGCCCTCGCCGCAGGTGCCGCCGCGTTCCTGTCGAAGTCGCTCCCGATGCGCGAGGTCATGGACGTCGCACGCGAGATCATGGGCGTCGCCCGCGAGACCCCGCAGCCCCGCGAGTGGCGACCGTTGCCGACGGGCGCCCAGGCCCACCAGCGACCCAAGCTCAGCGCCGGCGAAGAAGAGGCCCTCCGCCTGTACGTCTCCGGCTACTCCACCAACGAGGTCGCCGCGCAGATGAACGTGCAGTACGAGACCGCCAAGACCTACCTGCGTCGCGTGCGCGAGAAGTACAGCAAGGTGGGCCGCCCCGCCTCGAAGAAGTCCGACCTCATCCGTCGGGCTGCCGAGGACGGGTTCCTCGCGTAGTGGCGAAGCTCTACTTCCGCTACGGCGCGATGAACAGCGGCAAGAGCACGGGGCTCCTGCAGGCCGCCTACAACTACGAGGAGCGCGGGCACCGGGTACTGCTCGCCAAGCCCGCGGTCGACACCAAGGGCGATCGTGAGATCGTCTCCCGCCTGGGCGTGACCCGGACCGTCGACATCGTGTTCTCGCCGGACGCCGACGTGCGGCAGGCCGTCACCGCCGCCGGTGCCCTGGACCCCGAGTCGGACCGCCTGGACGGCATGGTGCGGCCCGTCAGCTGCGTGCTCGTCGACGAGGCGCAGTTCCTCACCCCGCGTCAGGTCGACGACCTGCTGCGCATCGCGGTGCTCGACGAGATCCCGGTCATCACGTACGGCATCCGCACGGACTTCCGTACCGAGGCGTTCCCCGGCAGCGCCCGCCTGCTCGAGGTCGCGCACGCACTCGAGGAACTCAAGACCATCTGCCGCTGCGGCCGCAAGGCGGTCTTCAACGCCCGCACGGTCGACGGCCGGTTCGTCTTCGACGGTTCCCAGGTCGCGATCGACGGCGTCGACGTCGCCTACGAGTCGCTCTGCGCCAACTGCTACCTGACGGAGTCCGGCGGCCGCCTCGACGGCGCCTGACCGCTCGTGCCGGCGCGCGTCCGGTACGCACCCACCAGACGGACTGGAGGCCCGTGGCGGCGCCGCCACGGGCCTCCAGTCCGTCTGGTGCACAGGAATGCACGTGCGCCGGGGCGCGTTGGTGCCCACATGACCGACGACACCCTGCACCTGTCCGTCCTCGACCTGGCCACCCGCGAGTACGGCCAGTCCAACACCGAGGCCCTGCAGGGGTCCATCGACATGGCCGTGCACGCCGAACAGCTCGGGTACGAGCGGTTCTGGGTCGCCGAGCACCACGGGATGCCGGGCATCACGTCCTCGGCCCCGGCGGTGCTGCTGAGCGCCGTGGGTGCGGCCACCTCGACCATCCGCATCGGATCGGGTGGCGTCATGCTGCCGAACCACGCCCCCCTCGTCGTCGCCGAGCAGTTCGGCACGCTCCGTGCGCTGTACGGTGACCGCGTCGACCTCGGGCTCGGTCGTGCGCCGGGGACCGACGGTGCGACCGCGATGGCGCTGCGCCGCACGGACCGACTCGACGTCGACGACTTCCCGGAGCGGCTGTCCGACCTGATCGGGTTCTTCACCGGCATGGACGAGTCGAACCCGCTGTCCGGCATCCGAGCAGTGCCGGGCTACGGCGACGTGCCCGAGTTCTGGCTGCTCGGCTCCTCCGGCTACAGCGCCCAGGTCGCCGGCGCGCTCGGTGTCTCGTTCGCCTTCGCCCACCACTTCGCGTCGGACAACACCGAGGCCGCGCTCGCTCTGTACCGCGACTCGTTCCGACCGTCGCGCTTCCGGCAGACGCCGAACGCGCTGATCGGCGTGCAGGTCGTCACCGACGAGGACCCCGCCGTCATCGACGAGCAGAGCGCCCCGGGCATGATCTCCTTCATCCGGATGCGCTCCGGCCGGAAGCCCGAACCGGTCTCGATGGACGAGGCGCGTGTGTACGAGTTCAACGACCTCGAGCGCCGGTTCATCGCCGCCCGCACCGAGCGTCAGGCCTACGGGAACGCCGAGCAGGTCGCGGAGAAGATCAACGCACTCGTGGCGTCGACCGGGGCGAACGGCGTGATCGTGTCGCCCGGTGCTGCACAGGCGCGGTACCGGCACCAGGCGCTCGACGTCGTGGCCGGGCTGCACACCGCCGGCAAGCTCGTGCCCGCGGGTGCGGGTGCGGCGGCGTCGGTCTAGTTCTTTCCTTCGTTCGCTTGGTGAGCAGAAATGGTCGGGTCGCCCGCGGGCACCCGACCATTCCTGCTCACGAAGTGGGGTGGGCCTCAGGCGAGCAGGCCCAGGCGCGTCGCTGCGGCGACCGCCCCGACCCGCGAACCGACGTCGAGCTTGCGGAACACGTTGTAGACGTGTCGCTTGACCGTGCCGATCGCGAGCTGCAGGTCCGCCGCGATCTCGGCGTTGGTGCGCGCGGCCGCGAGGAGCCGGAGGACCTCGAGCTCGCGGTCGCTCAACGGTGAGCCCGCTCGGGCCTCGGTCACCAGGTCGACGGGGAACGTGACGGGTGCCGCATCGGCGTGGGCTGCGCGGGCGATCCGGTCGACGAGTTCGCGGCTCGGCGTGTCCTTCGTGACGAAGTCGACCGCGCCGGCGTCCAGCAGCGTGCGGCGGAGGACCGCGTCCCGGTGCATCGTGAGCACCACCACCCGGATGTCCGGGCGGGTGCGGCGGACCGTGGCGATCGTCGTCCGTGCCGGCGGGCCGTCCAGCTCGACGTCGAGCAGCAGGACGTCGATCGCGGGGGCTTCGGGGGAGTCGAGCACCTCCGACGGTCGTGCACCGTGCGCCACGACGCGGATCGTGGGGACCGCGGCCAGGATCGTGGCGAGTCCTTCGCGGAAGAGCCGGTGGTCGTCGACGATGGCGACGTGCGTGATGGTCACAGCGTGCCCCTCGGGATCGTCAGGCGGACGGTGGTGCCGGAACCGGGTGCGCTCTCGACGTCGAGTCGCGCGCCGATCACCGCGGCACGTTCGCGCATGGTCTGCTGCCCGAGGTGGCCGTCGGTGTCGCCCTGCACGTCGAAGCCCGGCCCGTCATCGGCGACCGTCACGAGCAACGTCGCGGGTGACCAGACGAAGCGCACCGACGTCGTCGAACCGGGGGCGTGCTTGCCGCGGTTGGTGAGCGCCTCGAGCAGGATCGTCAGCGCTTCCTCGGCCTGCCAGTTCGGCAGGGAACCGGAGACACCGGTCGACTCGATGGACAGGAGATCATCGTCGGGGAACAGGTCGCGCACGTGCCGTCGGAGCGCGTCGTCGAGCAGTGCATCCCCGACCCGGGCGTGCAGGCTCACTGCGAGGTCCTGCACGTCGCCGAGTGCGCTCCGGAGCAACCGCGCTGCGTCGTCGAGCTGGTCGGCTCGTTCGTCCGCCGACGGGTCCGTCAGCAGGACGAGGTCGAGGCGCTGCAACCCGGCGAGGATGCCGTGGGCGACGCGGTCGTGCAGATCCCGCGCGATCTGCGTCCGGGAGTCCAGGTGCGCCGTGGTGAGGCGTTGGCGCAGTGCCTCCGTGTACGCGACCGCCCCGGCCGGGAACCGGCTCCAGATGCCGGCGTGCAGGGCCCTGGTGGCCCGCAGGACCTCGGCGGTCGACGTCGCACCGACCTCGTCGACGAAGACCGGCAGGTAGGCGTCGAACAGCATCTCCGCCGCGAGCATGGCACCGGCAGGGTGCTGTGCGTGCTCGGCGTGCAGACTGCCGGTCGCGAGGTGCTCGGGGTCGAGGAACGCGTGGCTCACGACGCTGCCGTCGGTCCGCGCGGTGTAGCGCTCGTGGGCCTCGGCGATCATCGACGAGACGTTGTCGGTCAGGCTCTGCCCCAGCGCCGGGTCGTCCGCGATGTCGGGGAACTCGGCGGCGATCGCCGCGAGCACGGCGGCGAGGGGATTGTCGTTCTGCATGGCGCTTGCGAGCGTAGCGGGAGCGCCTGCTCGCGATTGGGCAGGAACCGGCTGACTGGGTCGTGCGACCCATCGACGACCGAGATACACCCGTGGAAAGCAGAAGGCCCCGGTTCCGGAGAACCAGGGCCTTCTTCGTACTGTCTCAACACAGTGTCGGGGTGACAGGATTTGAACCTGCGACCTCCTCGTCCCGAACGAGGCGCGCTACCAAGCTGCGCCACACCCCGCGGTGTGATCGCTCCGTACCGGAGCAACCAGACAATACTATCCGATGATCGGGGATGCTCACGACCATCCGGCGAACTCCCGGGCGCGTCGGCTCAGGAAGCCCGTGCGGTGAGGGTGACCACGACGGCCTCGGGTCGGCAGGCGAACCGGACGGGCGCGTAGATCGAGGTGCCGAGGCCCGCCGAGACCTCGAGCCACGACCAGTGGTTGCGGTGCTCCCACTTGTGCAACCCGCTCGCGTACCGGCGGGGGAGGTCGCTGTTCGTGACGAGCGCGCCGACCCCCGGAAGCGCCACCTGACCGCCGTGGGTGTGCCCGGCGAAGATGATGTCGGCACCCTGCGTCACGAACGCATCGAGCACGCGACGGTAGGGCGCGTGCGTGACACCGATCGCGACGGGAGCGGGGCCGTCCTCGTCCTCGGACCACGGCACGTCGCTGCGCATCTCGTCGACGTTGGTGGGGAGCAGGTCGAGGCGGTCCCAATCGCGGTGCGCATCCGAGGTGCCGAACAGCTCGAACCGGGAGCCGCGGAGTTCGATCGCGTGCGCCTGGTCGTTCAGGTCGAGCCAGCCGAGCGACTCGAAGAACGCCGTCTGCCGATCGATGTCCAGACCGACGGGCTCCGCAGCCTTGTGCATCCGGCTCGGCCCGGAGAAGTACTTCAGCGGGTTGCGCGGGGAGGGCCCGAAGAAGTCGTTCGACCCGTAGGCGAAGACACCGGGCACCCCGCGGAACGGCTCGAGCGCGTACTCCACGGCAGCGTTCGCGGTCGCGTGGCCGAGGTTGTCCCCGGTGTTCACGATGAAGTCCGGTTCGACCAGGCTCAGGTCGCGCAACCACTGCTGCTTGTCGGCCTGCCACGGGGCCATGTGGATGTCGGAGAGGTGCAGGACGGTGACGTCACGGGAGCCCGGCGGGAGCACCGGGACGGTCTCCCACCGGATCCCGAAGCGACGACGCTCGACGAGCGAGCCCCACGCTGCCGAAGCAGCCCCGACGGCCGCGCCGGCAGCGAGGACACCGAGTGCGGTGCGACCGCGGGTCACTTGCAGTCCTTGGGCGCCTTGCCGTTCTTGTCGCCGTAGAGCTGGATCGTCACGTTGTCGTTCTTGTTCGCCGTGGCGTTGATCGCCGGCTCGACCGCGGCGACCTTGCAGGTCTTGCCGCCGCCGCCCTTGGCGTAGCTGTCGGCGAGGTTGACGTTCGTGAACCCGGCGTCGTTCAGGGCCGAGCGGGCGTCCCCGAGGGAGTCGCCGCCGATCTCCGGGACGGTCGCCTGGGTACCGTCGGAGGTGTAGACGGTGACGCTCGAACCCGAGGACAGGAGCGCGCCCGCTGCCGGCGAGGTCGACAGGACCGACCCCGGGTCGCCAGGACCGGGGCGTGCACCGCCGTCGACGTAGGTGAAGCCGGCTCCCGAGACGGTCGCACGTGCTTCGTCCGCCGTCTTGCCCTGCAGGTTCGGCAGGGCCTTGGCGTTGCCGCGGAGCGCCGAGCTGTTCGGGTCGGTGAACGGGCCCGCCGGGTAGGTCGCGTTGATCGGGGTCATCGCCTGCTTCCAGACATCCGCACGGACACCGGCGTACGTGCCGTTCACCCCGTTGCTGTAGTGACGGAGGTTGTTCAGCTTGCCGTCCGTGTTGCCCTGCCAGTAGGCAGTCGCGACGCGCGAACTCGCGCCCACGAGCCAGATCTGGTTCGCGGTGTCCGTCGTGCCGGTCTTCGCGAAGAGCTGCGTGCCGTCCGGGGTCTGGGCTCCACGCGCAGTACCGCTCGTGATCGTGCCCTTCATTGCGTAGACGGCTGCGTGCGCGACCTCGGGGTCGATCGCCTGCTTGCAGTCCTTCGTCTGGCCGCCGAGCTTCTTGCCGGACGGCGAGGTGATCTCGTCGATGGCGATCGGCTTGCAGTAGATGCCGTTGTTGGACACGGCTGCGTACGCGGCGGCCATCGTCATGGGTGCGATGTCGTTCGTCCCGAGGACCGCCGACGGGTTGTACTGCAGCTCGCCGCCGTCCGCGCGGTGCACACCGAGTGATTCGGCGGTGTCGCGGATGTCACAGAGGTCGAGCTTCTGCGCCATGTTGAGGAACGCCAGGTTGATCGATCCGGCGGTCGCTGCTGCAACGGTGTAGTTGCCGCTCTCACCCGGGCTGTCGTTCTTGGGGTTGTAGTCGCCCGCGTAGACGGGCTGTCCGCACGCGGTCCAGCCGGTCGACATGTTCCGCGGCGCACCGCTGACGACCTCGTTGAGACCGTGTCCGGCCTGCAGCCACGCGAGCAGGGTGAAGAGCTTGTACGTCGATCCCGTCTGGAAACCGCCGGAGTTGCCGTACTTGTAGTCGACGCTGTAGTTGATGCTCGTCGAAGTCGGCGCGGACTTGAGGGACTGGTCGTAGTCCTTGTTCTGCGCCATCGTGATGATGCGTCCCGAACCGGCCTCGATGGAGTTGAGCGTGGCGCCGAGGGCGAGGTTCGTCTCGGCCTTGTTGTCGTAGGTGTTGACGAGGCGCTTCTGCTCGGCGTTCAAGTCGATGTTCAGCGACGTCTGGATCTTGTAGCCGCCGTTCCGCCACGCGGTGTCACGTGCCTTCTGCGACGACCCGAGCTGCGACATCTCCTTGACGATCTTGACCGCGTAGTCGCAGAAGAACTGCGAGCCGTCGCCGACCGAGGCGCGGCAGCCCTGCGACGGCTGCGTCAGGTGCACGTAGTCCGCCGGCTTCGACTGGCGGGCCGTGCGGTACTCGGCCTCGGTGAGGTTCTTCTGGTCGTACATCGAACGGAGCACGACGTTGCGACGGGCGACGTTGGCGTCGTACTTCTTCGGGCTCGACAGGTTGCGCGCCTCGGGGTACTGCACGATCGCGATGAGCGACGCGGCTTCGGCCGGGGTCAGGTCGGTCGCGCTCTTGTTGTAGTAGTGCTGCGCCGCGGCCTGCACGCCGTAGGTCTGGTCGCCGAAGTAGGCGATGTTCAGGTAGGCGGTGAGGATCTCCTTCTTGGAGTACTTCTTCGCCAACCCGATCGCGAGCTTCATCTCCTCGAGCTTGCGGGGGATGGTCTGCTCGACGGCCTCGTTGTAGGCCTTGACCTGCTCCTTCTTGGTGGGGAGCTCGAGGGCTTGCTGCATCTTGATGTTGCGGACGAGCTGCATGGTCAGCGTCGACCCACCGCCGGACTCGCCGAGGCCGCCCGCGATGCTGCCCACACCGGCACGGATGAGCGAGGTCATGTCGACCCCGCCGTGGTCGTAGAAGCGCTTGTCCTCGCCGTCGATCGCCGCGTTCTTCAGCTGGTCGCTGATCTGGTCGAACTTCAGCTCTTCGCGGTTCTGGTCGTAGACCGTCGCGAAGTGCACGGACTTGCCGCCCGAGTACGCGTACAGCTCGTTGCGCTGCGGCAGGTCACCGATCTCGATGTACTCCGGCAGCGACTCGAACACACCGATCGTCGACGTCGTCGTGACACCGGCGACCGCGATGGCCGGGGTGACCCCGATCGTGACGAGCAGGCCGGCGAGGGCACTGAACCCGACGAATCCGATGAAGGCGCCGACTGCTGAGACGGGCTTGGTCCGCGAGGCAGACGTCTTCTGGGCAGACATAGGATGCAGCCTAAACGACACCCATGACTGAAAGGCTGGCAAGGAACCGCATGACTCGCTGGGAGTACTTCACCACGCCCCTGATGATCCACAACACCACCGCGATCCTCAACAACTACGGGGACGAGGGCTGGGAGTTGGTCCAGATCGTCACCGGCCCCGAGGGTGGGCTCGTCGCGTACCTCAAGCGCCCGAAGGCCGACGCATGAGCGTCGCGGACCGCCTCGCCGAGCTGGGGCTGACGCTCCCGCCGGTCGCCGCACCCGTCGCCGCCTACGTCCCCGCGGTCGTCACCGGTCAGTACGTCTACACGGCCGGTCAGCTGCCGTTCGTCGACGGCGCACTGCCCGTCACCGGCAAGGTCGGAGCGTCGGTCGACGCCGACACCGCCACCGCGCAGGCCCGCGTGGCCGCGCTCAACGCGCTGGCGGCGGTCGAGTCGGTCGCCGGCTCGCTCGACCGCGTCGCCCGGGTCGTCAAGGTCACCGTGTTCGTCGCGTCGGAGCCGTCCTTCACGGGCCAGCCCGGTGTCGCGAACGGCGCGTCGACCCTGGTCGGCGAGGTCTTCGGTGACGCCGGCGTCCACGCGCGCAGCGCGGTGGGCGTGGCGGTCCTACCGCTGGATGCTCCTGTGGAGGTCGAGCTGGTGGTGGAGCTCACGGCCTGACGGCGGCGACCGACGGAACGAACGTGAGCAGGGCCTCCAGTCCGGATCTGACTGGAGGCCCTGCTTCCGTTTCCGGGACTACATGAGTTCCGCGATGGTCGCCATGATCGTGGGGTCGGCCAGCGTCGTCGTGTCGCCGATGCGGCGGCCCTCGGCCGCGTCGCGCAGCAGGCGCCGCATGATCTTGCCGGAGCGCGTCTTCGGCAGTTCGGGGACGATGACCACCTGGCGGGGCTTCGCGATCGCACCGATGCGCTTGCCCACCCAGTTGCGGAGTTCGGTCGACGCCGATTCGCGGTCGACGTCGGCGGCGGCCTCGGCGGTCAGGATGACGTACGCGACGACCGCCTGGCCGGTGGTCTCGTCGGCGGCTCCGACGACGGCGGCCTCGGCGACGCCCTCGTGGCCGACCAGGGCGGACTCGATCTCGGCCGTCGACAGGCGGTGGCCCGACACGTTCATGACGTCGTCGACGCGGCCCTGGATCCAGATGTCGCCCTGTCCGTCGAGCCGCGCACCGTCGCCGGCGAAGTAGCGGCCGGGGAACCGCGACCAGTAGGTCTCGACGAAACGGTCCGGGTCGTTCCAGATCCCGCGCGCCATCGACGGCCACGGCTCGGTGATCGTGAGGTAGCCGCTCTCGCCCGGGTCGGCGCGGTTGCCGTCGTCGTCGACGATCTCGGCGACGATGCCCGGCAGCGGCGTCTGCGCGGCACCGGGCTTCAGCTTCGTGACGCCGGGCAGCGCGGAGATCATGATCGCGCCGGTCTCGGTCTGCCACCACGTGTCGACGATGGGCGTGCGGTCGTGGCCGATGACCTGGCGGTACCACTGCCACGCCTCGGGGTTGATCGGTTCGCCGACGCTGCCGAGCAGGCGGAGGGTCTCGAGGCTGCGCGCCTCCGGGATCTCGCGGCCGGCCTTCATCGCCGCGCGGACCGCCGTGGGTGCCGTGTAGAGGACGGTGACGCCGTAGGCGTCGACGAGGTCCCACCAGCGGCCGGGCTTCGGCTCGTCGGGCGTGCCCTCGTAGAGCACCTGCGTCACGCCGTTCGCGAGCGGGCCGTAGACGACGTACGAGTGCCCGGTGATCCAGCCGATGTCGGCGGTGCACCAGTAGACGTCCTTCTCCGGGTGCATGTCGAACACGTTCTTGTGCGTGTAGGCGGCCTGCGTCAGGTACCCGCCGGAGGTGTGCACGATGCCCTTCGGCTTCCCGGTCGTGCCCGAGGTGTACAGGATGAACAGTGGGGTCTCGGCGGGGAAGGCTTCGGGCGTGTGTTCCGGGGCCGCCTTCGCGACCTCGTCGTGCCACCACAGGTCGCGGTCGTTCCAGGCGATCTCGTTGCCGCCGCGCTTGACGACCAGGACGTGCTCGACGCTGTCGGTGCCCTCGCCCTCGAGTGCCTCGTCGACCGCCGGCTTGAGCGCTGACACCGCGCCACGGCGCCAGCCGCCGTCCGCCGTGACGACGAGCTTCGCGCCGGCGTCCTCGATCCGGGCACGGAGGCTCTCGGCGCTGAACCCGCCGAAGACGACCGAGTGCACGGCGCCGATGCGGGCGACGGCGAGCATCGTGACGACGGCCTCGGGGATGAGCGGCAGGTACACGACCACCCGGTCGCCCCGGCCCACGCCGAGGTCGGTGAGCATGTTCGCGGCGCGCTGGACCTCGGCGGTCAGCTCCGCGTAGGTGATCCGGCGCGTGTCGCCCGGCGCGCCCTCGAAGTGGATCGCCACCCGGTCGCCGTTGCCCGCGCGGACGTGCCGGTCGAGGCAGTTCTCGGCGACGTTGAGCGTGCCGTCGGCGAACCACTTCGCGAACGGGGCGTCCGACCAGTCCAGGGTCTGCGTGAACGGGTTGCGCCAGTCGAGCAGGGAGCGGGACTGCTCGGCCCAGAACGCCTCGCGGTCTGCTGCTGCCGCGTGGTGCAGGTCCTCACCGGCGACCGCGTCTGCCACGAACTCGGGCGGCGGAGCGAAGGTCGCTCCGTCGTCGCCTCGGGGGTCGGTCTGGGTCGGAGTGGACATCGATGTCCTTTCGCGTCGTTGCGGCCTCTGGTGGCATCCGTCGTGGATGCGTGCGTGCATCCGTGGCGGGTGCGTGCGTGCATCCGTGGCGGGTGCGTGCGTGCATCCGTGGCGGGTGCGTGCGTGCATCCGTGGCGGGTGCGTGCGTGCATCCGTGGCGGGTGCGTGCGTGCATCCGGAGACTACCCCTCGGCCGGGTCGAGGCGCGGCACGCCCGGAGGTCGTGTCCGGGGTTGCCCTGGACGGCCGATCGTGGGGTACAGTAGTTCTCGCTGGACTCGTTTCCGGCGGCATCGAATCGGATTCCCCCCAATCCCTCGATGTCAAGGCGGCACCTGTTCCCCCCAACCGGTGCCGCCTCTTCTGTTTCCCGGGGTCCGACTCGAGCGATGGTGGCTCGTCGGGCTTCGCCGTGTGCCCCGATCCGCGCAGGGACGCCGGTCGCGTGAACAGACCGGTCCATGCTCGTGCATGCGTTCTGCATGTTGTTGTGGAGTGGGTGCTCCGCACAGTCCAGCGGTGGGAAGCGGGGGTGGTGGGCAACCCCGAGCGCGTCGGTGTCGCATCATCGACCGGGGTACGGCTTTGCGTTTCGGGGGACAAACCGGCCCGTTGGTCGGGCGAGCCGGACGCTGTCCACAGAAGTGGGGACCGTCTCGGCTGGAGGTTGATCTGCTCCCTACCGTCGGCGTCATGCCCCTGCACCGTGCTCCGCTTCTTCCGCGTGCGACGGCGTCCCCTTCGCCGTCGCCGTCGCTGTCCGCCTCGTCGCCATCGCACGTCTCGTCGCCACCCGCGTCGGCATCGCCTGCGTTCTCGACCTCGGCGCGGGCACATGCTCCGTCGGCCCCGTTCCTGCCCGGCGCAGCGCCTCCCGCTCGTCGCCGGGCGGCCGTGGTCGTCGAGTTCGAGGAGCTCGCCACCCTGGTGGCTGATGCCACCGTGACGGACGTCCTGGTGCTCGGTGGCGTCGGGACCTGGGTCGACCGCGGGACCGGACTCGAAGCCGTCCAGCCGCGACTGACCGAAGCACGTGCCCGCGAACTCGCGACCCGGCTCGTCGCGCTCGGCGGGCGCCACGTCGACGAGACCACACCGTGCGCGGACGTCCGGCACGGCGACGGCGTCCGGGTCCACGTCGTCCTCGCTCCGGTGTCCGTCGGGGGCACCGCGGTGTCGATCCGACTCCCGCAGGTCCAGCGACCCACCCTCGCCACCCTCGAACGCGGCGGGACCTTCGCGTTCGTGCCGCGTTCGGTCGTCGAGGACGCCGTCGCCGCGCGCCGGAACGTCCTGGTCACCGGTGCGACCGGCAGCGGCAAGACCACGCTGCTCGCGGCGATGCTCGGCGCCGTCCCCGTCGACGAGCGGATCGTGACGGTGGAGGACGTCGCCGAGCTCCGGATCGCCCATCCGCACGTCGTTGCGCTCGAGGCGCGGCAGGCGAACGCCGAGGGGGTCGGCGCACTCGGCCTCGACCGTCTGGTACGTGAGGCGCTGCGGATGCGCCCCGACCGGATCGTCGTGGGGGAGTGCCGCGGCGCCGAGGTCCGCGAACTCCTCTCTGCCCTGAACACCGGGCACGACGGGGGAGCCGGCACCGTGCACGCCAACGGCATCGCCGACGTGGCCGCTCGCCTCGAGGCGCTCGGCGCGCTCGCCGGCCTCGGTGCCGAGGCGCTCGCCCGGCAGGCCGTCAGCGCCTTCGACCTGGTCCTGCACGTGGAGCGACGAGCGGGACAGCGGCGGCTCGGTGGCGTGGGCACCTTGCGCGTCGGCCCGGACGGGAGGCTCGAGGTGCGCCCGGTGGACGGGCTGCGGTGAGACGACCCACACCCGACGGCCCGGCGCGGGTGGCCGGGGTGCTCGACCGGGTGGCGACGCTGGTCGCAGCCGGGGTCCCGCCGCCACGGGCCTGGCGGCTCGTCGGCGGGCTGCCCGGGGCCGCGGGACCCGCCCACCAGGACATCGTCGTCGTCCTCCGCGTGGCGGACCGGACGGGAGCGCCCGTCGCGGAGACCCTCCGCGGGCTCGCCGGCGCGCTCCGACGCACCGCGGCATCGGACCGGGCGATCCGGGTCGCGCTGGCGGGCCCGCGGACGAGCGCGCGGGTCGTGCTCGCGCTGCCGCTCTTCGGGTTGGGGCTCGGTGCGGCCTGGGGTGCCGGTGCCGTCGAGGTCCTGGTGGGTTCACCGGCCGGTTGGGCGTGCTCGTGCACCGCGGCGGCCCTCGTCCTGGCCGGGCGACGGTGGACCACCCGGCTGGTCCGTTCCGCGACCCCCGACGGCCGCGTCCCCGGGGCGCTCCTCGACGCCTGGGCCGTGGCGGTCGCCGGAGGCGGGTCGTGGACCGCCGCCGGGCAGGCAGTCGCCCAGGCGTCCGCGGGAGCCGCCCCGCCCGCCGGAGACCTGGACCGGCTGCGAGAGGTCCTCGACCTCGCCCGTCGGGCGGGGGTGCCCGCCGCGGGGTTGCTCCGCCGCGCCGCCGAGGACGTGCGCGACGAAGCCGCTGCCGAGGGGCTCGTGACGGCGGAACGACTGGCCGTCCGACTGGTGCTGCCGCTCGGGGTCTGCGTCCTGCCGGCGTTCGTGCTCGTCGGGGTGGTGCCCGTGGTGGTCGGGGTCCTCTCCTCCACGGTGGGCGGGGCGGCGTGACCTCTCCACAGATGGCGCCGAGGCCGCTTCGTCGACACCCCAGCCCGGACACGCTGGTCCCACCCAACAGAAAGGAAGGGCTCCATGAGCACCACGTCATCCCCCGACCGCCGCACCCGCCGGGCCGTCCGCCGCCGTCGCCCGCATCCCCCCGTCGCCCGGTGGTCGTCCCGGCTGCGGGACGACCGGGGATCGGCCACCGCCGAGTACGCGGTCGTCATCCTCGCCGCCGTGGCCTTCGCCGGGGTGCTCGTCGCCGTCATGCGCTCCGGCGAGGTCCAGACCATCCTCACCGACCTCGTCCGTGGCGCGCTCTCGCTGTGAGCGCGGCTCGGTGACCGTCGAGTTCGCGGTGGCCCTCCCCGTGGTGGCGCTCGTGTTGACCGCCCTCGTCGCGGCCGTCCTCGTCGTCGACGCGCAGGGCCGTCTGCAACTCGCCGCAGCCACCGCGGCCCGGGCGGTCGGTCGGGACGACGAGCGCCAGGGCCGGTCCGCGGCCGACCGGATCGTGCCGGGGGTCTCGATCGTCGTCCGGTCGGACGATGACCTGGTGTGCGTCGACGCCGCGCGCGGCGGGACCGGTCCCTTCGCGGCGCTCCCGCTGACCGCGACGGGGTGCGCCCTGGCCCGAGGGGGCTGACGTGACGAGTCCCGTCGGCCAGCGCGGCTCGGCGACTGTCGTGCTCGTGGCGGTCCTCGGCGTGGGTGTCCTCGTCGGGTCGTCGGCGCTCGCCGCAGCCGGTCACCGGACACAGGCCCTCCGCGCCCAGGGGGCCGCCGACGCTGCCGCCGTGGGAACCGCCGCTGCCGCCACCGGGCTGGTACCGGGCGAGCCCTGCGCGGTCGCCACCCGGATCGCCACGGCGAACGGAGCCGCCCTCGACGCCTGCGAACTCGTCGCCGGCACGGCCCGGGTCCGCGTGGTCGTGGGCACGGGTCCGTTCGTCGTCGACGCAGTCGCGGTGGCCGGTCCGGCAGGCGACCCGCCCGAACACTATGTGTATGGTGTGCCTGTCGGCCCGCGGTCACCGATGTCCCGGTCGACCCGGACACGCTCGTGGACAGGGCCGATCAGCACCATCGATCAAGGAGACACGTGCCAGGCACGAAGAAGCTCGTGATCGTCGAGAGCCCTGCGAAGGCGAAGACGATCGCGCAATACCTCGGTGACGGATACGAAGTCCAGGCCTCGGTCGGACACATCCGCGACCTCGTCGAGCCGAAGAACCTGCCGGCCGAGCTCAAGAAGGGCTCCCTCGGCAAGTTCTCGGTGGACGTCGACAACGGCTTCGAGCCGTACTACGTCGTGTCCGACGCCAAGAAGAAGACCGTCTCCGAGCTGAAGCGCGCCCTCAAGGACGCCGACGAGCTCTACCTCGCAACAGATGAAGACCGCGAGGGTGAAGCGATCGCGTGGCACCTGCTGCAGGTCCTGAAGCCGAAGGTCCCCGTCAAGCGGATGGTCTTCCACGAGATCACGAAGGAGGCGATCCAGCGCGCGCAGGAGGCCACCCGTGAGCTCGACACCGCGCTCGTCGACGCGCAGGAGACCCGCCGCATCCTCGACCGTCTGTACGGGTACGAGGTCTCCCCGGTCCTGTGGCGCAAGGTCGCGCCCGGTCTGTCCGCCGGCCGTGTGCAGTCCGCCGCCACCCGCCTCGTCGTCGACCGTGAGCGCGAGCGCCTGGCCTTCGTGTCCGCCAACTACTGGGACCTCTCCGCCCGGTTCGAGAAGGCCGGCGAGTCCTCCTTCTCCGCGCGACTCGCCCGGGTCCAGGGCACCCGCGTCGCCTCCGGCCGTGACTTCGACGACCGCGGCACGCTCAGTGGTGACGTCGTCCGGCTCGACGAGGCCGCTGCCGCGTCGTTGACGACGGTCCTCGAGCGCGCCGGCGACGCCACCGTCCGCAGCGTCGACTCGAAGCCGTACACGCGGCGCCCGGCCGCGCCGTTCACCACGTCGACGCTCCAGCAGGAGGCCGCGCGCAAGCTCCGTCTGTCCCCGCGACAGACCGCTCGTGCTGCGCAGACCCTGTACGAGAACGGATACATCACCTACATCCGTACCGACTCGGTCTCGCTCTCGAAGCAGGCCATCGACGCGGCCCGCAAGCAGGCAGCGGACCTGTACGGCTCGGCCACCGTGCCCGACAAGCCCCGCCTGTACGCGAGCAAGAGCAAGAACGCGCAAGAGGCGCACGAGGCGATCCGTCCCGCCGGCGACTCCTTCCGCACCCCGCAGGACCTGCAGGGCACCCTGACCGGTGTCGAGTGGCGCCTCTACGACCTCATCTGGAAGCGCACCATCGCGTCCCAGATGGCGGACGCCAAGGGTTCGACCGCGTCGATCGTGCTCGGCATCTCCTCCACCGAGTCGGTCGAGGGCATCGCCGCGACCGCGAACGGCACGGACGCCGAGTTCACCGCCTCCGGCACCGTCATCACCTTCCGTGGCTTCCTCAGCGCCTACGAAGAAGGCCGTGACGAGGACCGCCACGAGTCCTCCGAGCGTGCCGGTCAGGACGTCGCCCTGCCGAACGTGGCCCAGGGCGAGCACCTCACGGTCACCGACGTCGAGGCGAAGGGGCACGACACCACCCCGCCGCCGCGCTTCACCGAGGCGAGCCTCATCAAGACGCTCGAAGAGCTGGGGATCGGGCGCCCGTCGACCTACCCCACGATCAGCCCGACGATCATCGACCGCGGCTACGTCTCGCTCCGCGGCACGCAGCTGGTGCCGAACTGGATCGCGTTCAGCGTGGTGCGCCTGCTCGAGGAGTACTTCGGCGAGCTCGTGGAGTACGACTTCACCGCCGAGATGGAAGAAGACCTCGACCGCATCGCCCGCGGCGATGCCGACCGGGTGGACTGGCTCAAGGGCTTCTACTTCGGTGGCGGCGACGATGACCAGCGCGGCCTGCGGACCGTCATCGACAACCTCGGTGAGATCGACGCCCGCGAGATCAACTCGGTCGAGCTCGCTCCGGGCCTCACGCTCCGGATCGGTCGGTACGGCCCCTACATCGAGGTGCCGAGCGACGACCCCGAGAAGCCGCGGCGCGTGAACGTGCCCGAGGACCTCGCTCCCGACGAGCTGACCGTCGAGAAGGCGAAGGAACTCGTCGATGCCCCGGTGATCGGCGACCGCGTCGTCGGGATCAACCCGGAGACCGGCAAGGAGGTCCTGGCGAAGGACGGCCGCTTCGGCCCCTACGTCACGGAGCGCACCCCGGAGCCCGAACCCACCGTGGACCCGAAGACCGGCGAGGTCGTCGAGGCGCCCGCAGCGGCAGAGGCCCCGGCGGCTGGATCAGCTGCTGCGACCGCGACGAGCGAGACGGCGACCGCGACCGCGAAGAAGGCCCCCGCCAAGAAGGCGCCTGCGAAGAAGACGACGAAGAAGGCCGCGGCGCCGAAGGAACGCACCGCTTCGCTCTTCAAGTCGATGGACCCGCAGACCGTCGACCTCGAGACCGCGCTGAAGCTCCTCGACCTTCCGCGCGTCGTGGGCCAGGACCCGGAGACGGGCAACGACATCACGGCACAGAACGGCCGGTACGGTCCGTACCTGAAGAAGGGGACCGACACCCGGACCCTGCCCGGTGAGGACGCGATCTTCGACATCGACCTGCCCGGTGCACTCGAGCTGTTCGCGCAGCCGAAGTACGGCGGCAACCGCACCGCGAGCGCCGCGCTCAAGGAGTTCGACGCCGACCCGGTGTCCGGCAAGCCGATCAAGATGAAGGACGGCCGGTTCGGCCCGTACGTCACCGACGGCGAGACGAACGCGACCATCCCGAAGGGCGAGGACGTCGAGGCCGTCGACCACGCCCGCGCGGTCCAGCTCATCGCCGACAAGCGGGCCAAGGGGCCGGTCAAGAAGAAGACCCCGGCTCGTCGGACGGCGGCCAAGAAGAAGTGACCGGTCGCTTCATCACGCTCGAGGGCGGCGACGGCGCGGGCAAGACGACCCAGGCGGAGCTGCTCTCGGCGTGGCTCGGTGCGCACGGTCGGACCGTGGTCCGCACCCGCGAGCCCGGCGGCACCGACCTCGGTGTCCAGATCCGGCAGATGGTCCTGCACGAGCGGGGCCACGTCGCGCCCCGTGCCGAGGCGTTGCTGTACGCGGCCGACCGTGCCCAGCACGTCGAGACTGTCGTCCGTCCGGCGATCGCACGCGGCGAGGTCGTCCTGCAGGACCGCTACATCGACTCGTCCGTCGCCTACCAGGGCGTCGCGCGCGGGCTCGGCGCCGAGCAGGTCCGCTCCGTCTCGGAGTGGGCAGCGGACGGTCTGGCACCGGACCTCACGATCCTGCTCGACCTCGACGTCACCGTCGGCCGCGCCCGGGTGGCCGCGGCACGGGGTGACACCTTCGACCGTCTCGAGTCCGAGGCCGCGGCGTTCCACGAGTCCGTGCGTCAGGCCTTCCTCGCGATGGCCGAGGCCGAGCCGGCGCGCTTCCTGGTGGTCGACGCCTCGGCCCCGACCGACACCGTGCAGGACGTGGTCCGTCGAGCGGTCGCCCCGCTCGTCGGGATCGACCGGGCATGACGGTGGTCACTGACAGGATGGTGCCGTGAGCGTGTGGGACGGCCTGACCGGGCAGGAAGAAGCGGTCGCGTCGCTGCGCAACGCGGCCGAGTCGACCGACGGCACCGGCGGCATGACCCACTCGTGGCTCATCACCGGTCCGCCCGGGTCGGGGCGTTCCAACGTGGCGACCGCCTTCGCCGCGGCGCTCGTCGGCAACGGCCCCGATGACGACCACACCCTGCGGCAGATCACCGCGAAGACCCACCCCGACGTCTCGGTGCTCACGACCCAGCGCGTGATCATCACGATCGACGAGATCCGGCAGCTCGTCACCTCGTCGTACTACTCGCCGTCGGTCGGGCGCTACCGCGTCGTCATCATCGAGGACGCCGACCGCATGACCGAGCGCACCTCGAACCTGCTGCTCAAGGCGCTCGAGGAACCCCCGGAGCGCACGGTGTGGATCCTCTGCGCCCCGAGTGAGGCCGACCTGTTGCCGACGATCCGGTCCCGCGTCCGCTCGGTCCGCCTGCGCGTGCCCGGCATCGAGTCCGTCGCCGACCTCCTCGTCGCCCGGACCGGCGTCGACCGTGCCCTCGCGATGGACGCCGCTCGTCAGGCACAGAGCCACATCGGAATGGCACAGCGCCTGGCCACGAGCGAGCCAGCACGTGATCGTCGCCGCCGGACCCTGACGACCGTGCTCGGCGTGCGGAGCGTGGGTGACGCCGTCATGGCGGCCGCCGAGCTCCTCGCCGTCGCCGACGAGGACGCCAAGTCCATCACCGAGCAGCGCGACTCCGAAGAGCGCGACGCGGCCCTCCGCTCGCTCGGGGTCGAACCGGGCGGGACGATCCCGCCGGCGCTCCGGTCGCAGCTCCGTGCCCTCGAGGACGACCAGAAACGCCGGGCGACCCGCAGCCTGCGCGACGGCCTCGACCGGATCCTGGTCGACGTCTCGTCCCTGTACCGCGACCTGCTCCTGCTGGGGCTCGGCGCCCCGGCGGAACCGGTCAACCTGTCCATGCGGGACCAGCTCGTGCACGCGCTGCCGACCACACCGCCCGCTGCCGCGCTCGAGGTCCTCGACGCCGTCGCCCTGGCGCGCCAGCGGATCGCGGCGAACGTGGCGGCACTCCTGGCACTCGAAGCACTGCTCGTCACCATCGCCCGAGCCCGCCGCTGAAGCCCGGCGTGCGACAATCACGGCATGCCCGACGCTGAACCCGGCCTGCGCGAACGGAAGCGCCGCGCCACCCGGCGCGCCATCCAGCAGGCTGCGCTCCGGATCGCCATCGAGGACGGCCTCGGCGCGGTCACGGTGGACGAGATCTCCCGGCGGGCGGACGTCTCGCCCCGGACGTTCTTCAACTACTTCCCGAGCAAGGAGCAGGCGATCCTCGGGGACGACCCGCGGCTCCCGGACGACGCTGCGCTGCAGGCATTCGTCGACGGTGGTCCGAGCGGTGACCTGCTCGCGGACATCGGCACGCTGCTCGTGCACTCCACGCGCGAACTGATCGAGGAGCGCGGGCTCATCGAGGAGCGGCAGCAGGTCCTCCGCGCGAACCCGGAGCTGTTCAGTCGTCGCATGGCGTCCATGAAGGAGTTCCAGGCGGAGCTGCAGGCGGCCGTCGCGCGCCGGCTCGAACACGCCGACCCGGAGCTCGCCGCCGACGCCGAGGCACTCCGCCGCCGCGCGGGTCTCGCGGCCATCGTCGCCCTCGCCGCCCTGCGTCACGCATGGTGGGAATGGTCGGGTTCCGAAGCCGGAACACACCTGGTGGACGAGCTCGAACGGTCCTTCTCCGAGCTCGGCGTGCTGGTTTCGCGTTCACTCGTCTGAACCTGTATAGTCATTGCTCGTGCCACTCCGGACATGGGGTGTGCGCCGCCTTAGCTCAGTCGGTAGAGCGATTCACTCGTAATGAATAGGTCGTCGGTTCGATTCCGACAGGCGGCTCCGTGAACACCCCGGTCAGACCCACTCGATGTGGCTCTGACCGGGGTTTTCGTATTCCGGACGAAACCCGTGTCCCTCGCCCGAGGGGCAGACGTCGGGCGTGTTCGCGGGCTAGCCTTGTCCGCGATACGGGGGACACGATGACCGACCACCAGCCCAGCGCTCCACCGGCGGTGACGCCGTGCTGAAGCGTGTCCTGGTCATCGTCGTGGTCGCTGCCACCGCCGGAGCCCTGGCGGTCACCGCGGCAGCCGTGCCCGAGTCCCGTGCCACGTCCGCCTCGACCTCGTCGCCGAGCACCGGTTCGTCCGCGACCCCGACGGCGTCCGCGACCGGTCCCGCGTACTTGGCGGACCGCGAGCCGACCTTCTCCGAGGACTTCGACACCCCGGCAGCAGCCGGCGGCCCCTTCGCGGAGACGTACCGGAACTCGTGGCAGCCGTACCCCGACGGCACGGGCGGCAAGTACTACTCGGACAAGCTCATCAGCGCTCACGACGGCTACCTTGACGTCTCGATGGACGGGAAGCACGGCGCTGCCGGGACGTTCGGTACGCCCACCGGTGCCTGGTCGCACGTCGGCGGCACCTTCAGCATCCGTGCGCGGGCGACCGGTGGGGACGGCAACGGGATCGCGGTCATGCTCTGGCCGACGTCGAACGCGTGGGCCGACGGTGAGCTGAACTACCCGGAGGGGCAGTTCGACGGATCTCCGCGCGTCTTCCACCACTCGATGCTCCAGGGGCTCGAGAAGCGGACCGAGCACTACAACACCCGGGTGTCCTGGAACGACTGGCACACCTACACGACCGAGTGGGTGCCCGGGAAGATCATCCGGTACTACCTCGACGGCAAGCTGGTGTTCACGGTGCCGCGCAACGTGCCCACCACGCCGCACCGCTACATGTTCCAGATCGGCAACTGGGGCGACCCAGGGCACGTGCAGATCGACTGGGTCCGTACCTACGACGCGGAGTGACCAAACCCCCCGGACGGGGGCTCCGAATCAGTCCGGTCGTACGACCCGACACCCGTGTGCTCGCGTCGATGACCCGAACCTCGACGCGGGTGCGCGGGCGGGAACGATCCCCGTTCTGGGGCTGCCCGACGGCGTCGGCGCGGTCCACGATGAGAGAGAACCCGTTCCGTCGTCACCGAGAGGTCGTCATGCTGCTGTCCCTGGTCTACATGAGCGCAGCGAACGAGGTGTTCGACCAGGAGCGGCTCGACGCACTGCTCGAGCACGCACGGGTCCGCAACACCGCATCCGGCCTGTCCGGTCTGCTCGTCTACAAGGACGGCCGGTTCATGCAGCTGCTCGAGGGCCCCGAGGCGGCCGTGCTCGAGACGTACCAGCGCATCATCGACGACCCGCGGCACACCGACGTCGGCCTGCTGGTCGAGGAGCGCATCCACACCCGCCGTTTCGGCGAGTGGAAGATGGCGTTCCACCGGGAGGCCGAAGCCGACCTGCCCGACGGCTTCGACTCGTTCCTCGCCGAGGGGGACGCGAGCGCCGACACGAGTCGTGCCCGTGAGCTCCTGCGCTGGTTCCGGAACCACCCGATGGCCGCCCCGGACGCCGCGCTCGGCAAGCACCGCCGCTGACGAGGCGAGGCGGGCCCCGCCGCCCCCCGCCCCCGCTGCGCGCGTGTCCGCGGGGGGGGGGGGGCCGCCGCGGCGCGGGGCGGGCGGCGCGGCCGTCCCGGGGCGTGTCCCCGGCCCCCCCGGGGGCCCCCCCGGCGCGCGGCCCGCGACGACCCCCGCCGCGGCGGGGGCGGGGGGGGCCCCGCCGCACCCCGCCCCGCGCTGGTAGACAGGACCCATGACGGTTCGCTGGGGAGTCATCGGCACAGGCGGCATCGCACGGTCCTTCGTGGGTGACTGCACCGCGGCCGGCATCGTGTTCACCGCCGTGGGCAGCCGCACCCGCGAACACGCCGAGGCCTTCGCCGCCGAGTTCGGCATCGAGCAGCCACACGGTTCCTACGAGGACCTGGTGGCGGACGAGCGCATCGACGCGGTCTACGTCGCGACCCCGCACGTCCGGCACGCCGAGGACGCCCTGCTCGCGATCCGGGCGGGCAAGCACGTCCTGGTCGAGAAGGCCTTCACGATCACCGCGGACGAGGCCCGTACGGTCGTCGACGCCGCTCGGCACGCGGGCGTCGCGGTGATGGAGGCGATGTGGACCCGCTTCCTGCCGCAGATGGCGATGATCCGCGAGATCGTCGCCGAGGGTCGGATCGGCCGCCCGATGGTGGTCGAGGCGACCCACCACCAGGCGCTCCCGACGGATCCCGGCCACCGGTTGCGCGACCCGGCACTCGGTGGGGGAGCGATGCTGGACCTCGGGATCTACCCGGTGTCCTTCGCGGTGGACGTGCTCGGGGTGCCGACCGCGCTCGTCGCGGCGGGCACGCTGAGCGAGCAGGGCGTCGACGAGCAGATGGGCCTGGTCATGACGCACGCGGGCGGTGCGCAGTCGATGATCCACTTCGGGATGGACCTGCGGAGCCCGAACACGGCGTCGATCATCGGCGAGACCGGCCGCATCGACCTCGACTCCACCTGGTACACGCCGACCACCTGGCGGATCCGCGACCGCGACGGTGCCATCGTCGAGGAGTTCGACGGCCGCGAGGAGCTCGCCGGCTACGAGCACGAGGCCCGCGCCTTCGAGACGATGATCGCGTCCGGCCACCACGACGGCGGGCCGATGGACCCGGACGAGACCGTCGCGATCATGGCGGTGCTGGACGAGGCACGACGCCAGGTCGGGGTCCGGTACCCGGCCGACGGTCCGGTCACGGCTCCCTGACCCGGCTCCCGTCCGCGACGGATCCCGGATCCGGCCTGGAGGCTCCTGCCGCAGTTCCGTAGGATCGGTCGCGATGTCCGAGCAGCAGCCCACCCCGCGTTCCGTCCCGGAGCGGTTCCGCGCCGCCGTCACCGCGGTGCGCGCCTCCGCTGCACGACGCCCGGTCCCCTGGATCGCCGGTGGTCTCGCGGCGCTGCTGGTGGTCGGTTCCGGTGGGGCCGTCGCCGTCGCGGCGGCCACGACCCCGGACTCCCGGACCGCTGCGGCGTCGAGCCCGACCCGGACCGCCTCCTCGGCTCCGGACCGGACGCCCACCACGAAGCGCCCCACCACGAAGCCGTCCCCCACCCCGACCGCCGATGCCCGCACGGTGCCGGACGACCTCGCCGGTCCGTCCGCGCTCCGGACCTGCTCGATCGCCACGGCCGCGTCGGCGAGCGGCCTCGGCGACTTCGAGGGGTACGTGATGGACGCGAAGACGGGCAAGGTCCTGTTCTCCGAGCACGGTGAGCGGGCCGCCCAGACCGGCAGCGTCATGAAGACCCTGACCTCGGCGACCGCACTGTCGGCGCTCGGGGGCGACCACCGCATCCCGACGACCGTCGCGCGGGAGTCCGCGAACACCGTCGCCCTGGTCGGCCACGGCGACGCGACGCTGTCCGCCGGGGGCGGCACGGTGTATCCGGGCGCCCCGACCCTCGCCCAGCTCGCGCAGCAGGTGAAGGCGAAGGTCGGCGACACCCCGGTGACCACGATCGTCACCGACGACTCGTACTGGAGCGACGCCGACGCCTGGGACCCCACGTGGCCGGTGTCCGAGCGCACCATCGGGTACCAGCCGGAGGTCACGGCGCTGATGGTCGATGGCGACCGGGCGAACCCCGCCGCGGCGACCTCACCCCGGTCGGAGGACCCGGTCGGACGCGCCGGCATCGCCTTCCGGACCGCGCTGGCGAACGCCGGCGTCGTCGGCGCCGCGTCCGCGCAGATCGTCAAGCGGGCGACCACCGGCACCGAGACGATCGCCACGGTGTCGTCGCAGCCGGTGTCGACGCTCATCGGGCAGATGATCCCGAACTCGGACAACACGCTGGCCGAGATGCTCGCCCGGGTGTCCTCGAAGGAGTCCGGGTCGAACGGCTCCGCGGCGTCGCTGTCGTCCGTGTACCAGTCGGCACTGCGGTCCTACGGCCTCGACCCGGCCGGCATCGTGATCAAGGACGGCTCGGGCGAGAGCGCCTCGAACGCCGTGTCGCCGGAGTTCGTCGCGCACCTGATGGTGCAGGTCGCCTCCGGAGCGAAGGGCCTCGGCACGCTCGCGAACGCCCTGCCGGTGTCCGGCCAGTCCGGCACCCTGGCCAGCCGGTTCACCGGCGCGAACGCGGTCGCCCGCGGCAAGGTGCACGCGAAGACGGGCTGGATCGACAGCGCGAACACCCTCGGGGGCTACATCGACGCCGCCGACGGGTCGCGGCTGACCTTCGCCTTCTACGCCATCGGATCGCCGCGTGCAGCGGCACTGCCGGCACTCGACGCGGTGACCGCCGCGACCTACTCGTGCGGGAGCAAGCTCACCGGCTCCTGAGCCGACGGGTGTTGGATGGACCCATGGCAAGAGCACTGCTCGTCGTGGACGTCCAGAACGACTTCACCGAGGGCGGTGCGCTCGCGGTCACCGGGGGAGCGGCGCTCGCGAAGCGCATCACCGCGTTCCTCGGTCGGCACGGCGACGAGTACGACCTCATCGTGGCGTCCCGCGACTGGCACCACGGCGACGACGACAACGGCGGACACTTCGCCGGACCCGAGGGGCCCGACTTCGTCGACACGTGGCCGGTGCACTGCGTCGCCGGCACACCCGGCGCCGACTACCACCCCGATCTCGACACCGCACTGATCGACGTCGACGTCCTCAAGGGCCAGGGCACGCCGGACTACTCGGCGTTCCAGGCCCGGACCGAGGCGGGCGTCCCGCTGGCCGAGGTGCTCGCCGAGCGCCGCGTGCACACGATCGACGTCGTCGGCATCGCGACCGACCACTGCGTCCGTGCCTCGGCGCTCGACGCCCGTGCCGCGGGCCTCGACGTCGCCGTGTACGAGGACCTGGTGGCCGGCGTCGACGCCGAGCGCAGCGCCCGGGCGCTCGACGAGATCCGGGCGGCCGGCGGACACGTCGACCGCAGCGACATGGACGAGGGCCTCGCGAACCCAGGAGGAGCACGACTGTGACCGACACCACCACGAACGAAACCACCACCACCGTCGCCGACGAACACGTCCGCGTCGAGGGCGTCCCCACCGGACTCTTCATCGGCGGCACCTGGCGTGCCTCGTCGAGCGGGTCCACGTTCGCCGTGCACGACCCGTCGACCGGTGCCGTCCTGGCCGAGGTCGCCGACGCCACCCCCGAGGACGGCATCGCCGCCCTCGACGCCGCAGCCGCCGCGCAGGAGTCCTGGGCAGCCACGGCCCCGCGCACACGGTCGGACATCCTGCGCCGGGCCTTCGACCTGGTGCACGAGCACGCCGACGACCTCGCTGCCCTGATGTCGCTCGAGATGGGCAAGCCGCTGGCCGAGGCCCGCGGCGAGGTCGTCTACGGCGGCGAGTTCCTGCGGTGGTTCTCGGAGGAAGCGGTCCGCATCACCGGCGACTACCGCACGAACCCCGAGGGCACCGGCCGCGCGATCGTGCTGAAGCGTCCGGTCGGCCCCGTCTACGCGATCACGCCGTGGAACTTCCCGCTCGCGATGGCGACCCGGAAGATCGGACCGGCCCTGGCCGCCGGTTGCACGGTGGTCGCGAAGCCGGCCGACCTCACCCCGCTGACGACCCTGTTCCTGGTCGAGCTGTTCCGCCGTGCCGGGCTGCCGGACGGTGTGCTCAACGTGATCCCGTCGAGTGACGCCAAGGGGCTGTCGGAGCCGATCATCGCCGACCCGCGCCTGCGCAAGCTGACGTTCACCGGTTCGACCCCGGTCGGTTCGGCGCTCCTCAAGCAGGCGGCGGACAACGTGCTCAAGACGAGCATGGAGCTCGGCGGCAACGCCCCGCTGCTCGTGTTCGACGACGCCGACCTCGACGAGGCGGTGGACGCGGCGATGCTCGCGAAGTTCCGCAACACGGGCGAGGCCTGCACCGCTGCGAACCGGTTCTTCGTGCAGGACGGCATCGCCGACGCGTTCGTCGCGGCCCTCACCGCGAAGGTGGACGCCCTGCGCGTCGGCCGAGGCACCGAGGACGGTACGACGCTCGGACCGCTCATCGACGACCGCGCCGTGGACAAGGCCGCGTCGCTCGTCGACGACGCCCTCGGTCGCGGTGCCCGGCTCGTCACCGGCGGCCACCGGATCGACCGCCCGGGCACCTTCTACGAGGCGACGGTGATCGACGACGTGCAGCCCGGCTCGGAGATCATGACGACGGAGATCTTCGGACCGGTCGCCTCGGTCACGCGCTTCAGCACCGAGGACGAGGGGATCCGGCTCGCGAACGACACCGAGTACGGGCTCATCGCCTACGCCTTCACGACCGACTTCCGGCGCGGCCAGCGGCTCGCCGAACGCCTGGAGACGGGCATGCTCGGGCTGAACACGGGCGTCGTGTCCAACGCGGCGTTCCCGTTCGGCGGCGTGAAGTCCTCGGGCCTGGGCCGCGAGGGCTCGCACGAGGGCATCGAGGAGTACCTCGAGACCGTCTACGTGCTGACGCCGGACCCGTTCGCCGCCTGAGTCCGAGTCGACGGTACGGCCGCGGTGCTCGCGGCCGTACCCGAACTCACACGAGCAGCTGGTGCTTCGCCAGGTCGCGGTAGAGCGGCGTCGACTCCACGAGCTCGGAGTGCGTGCCGCTGCCGACGACGCGGCCGTGCTCGAGCACGACGATCACGTCGGAGTCCACCACGGTGGACAGGCGGTGCGCGATCACGAGCAGGGTGCGGTCCTCGGCGACGGCGTCGATCGCGAGCCGCATCTTCTGCTCGTTGACCCCGTCGAGTGACGACGTCGACTCGTCGAGCAGCAGGATCGGGGGAGCGGCGAGCAGCGCGCGGGCGATGGCCAGGCGCTGCCGTTCCCCACCGGAGAGCATCACGCCGTCCTCACCGACCTGCGCGTCGAGACCGCGGGGATCGCGGTGCAGGACCTCGCCGAGGTTGACCGCCTCGAGCACCCGGACGCAGTCGGCCTCGGTGGCGTTCGGTGACCCGAGCAGCAGGTTGGCGCGGATCGTGCCGGCGAGGACGGGCGCGTCCTGCTCGACGTAGCCGATCTGGGCACGGAGCTCGTCGCGGTCCATGCCGCGCACGTCGATGCCACCCAGGCGGATCACGCCGTCGGTGGGGTCGTAGAACCGCTCGATGAGCGCCAGGGTCGTCGACTTGCCGGCACCGGACGGGCCGACGAGTGCGACGCGCGAGCCACGGGGCACCCGGAACGACACGTCGTGGAGCACCACGTCGTCGGCCGAGCGTTCGTCGTCGACGCGATCCGGGCCTCCTGGGCGGTCCGCGGGGTCGGACGCGACCGCGCCGTCGGCACCCGATGCGTCCGCCTGTGCGCGGTACCGGAACGACACGTGCTCGAACGCGATGGCGTCGTCGGTGGCGACGGCCGCGGCGGGCCGGACCGACTCGTCGTCCTGGGACTCGGTCGGCAGGTGCAGGATATCCTCGATCCGGCCGAGGGCGCCGAGTGCCTGGGCGACGGCGACGGCCGCGCCCATCGCCTGACCGAGCGGCATGATCATCATGAAGAGCAGCAGGATGAACGTGATGAGCGTCGCGATGGTGATGGTGCCCGCCGCGACCTGTGCCCCGCCGACGCCCAGGACGGCGATGAACGCGACCTGCATGACGATGCTCGCGACGGGGACGACGAAGGCGGACATCTTGGCGATGTCGAGGCCCCGCTTGTAGGCCTCGGTCGCGTGGCCGTCGACCTCGCGCACCTCGCGTTCGGTGGCGCCGGCCGCACGGATCGTGCGGACCGCGCCGATCCCGCGTTCGACCGCGGCGGTGAGGTCGCCGACCTTCTCCTGCGCACGCTTCGAGGCGACCCGGATGCGACGGCTCAGTCCGCCGACGACGACGATGGCGATCAGGACGATCACGATCACGATGCCGAGCAGCAGCGGGTCGATGACCGCCATCGCGACGATGGCGCCGATGAACGTGAGGGCGCCGCCGATCGACTCGATCAGTCCCTGGGTCAGGACGGCACGCAGGAGCGTGGTGTCGCTGCCGACGCGGGACACCAGGTCACCGGTCCGGCGGGTGTCGAACTCCGAGATCGGCAGGTTGAGGATGCGGGCGATGAGCTTGCGGCGGGTGGAGAGCACGACGCCCTCGCCCGCACGCTGCAGCAGGAAGTGCTGGACGCCGTTCAGCACCCCCGCGACGATGACGAGCCCGACCAGCAGCCACACGAGCGTGCTGAGGGTGTTGCCCTGCTGCACCGCGGTGATGACCTGGTTGACCAGGAGCGGCTGCGCGAGCGAGGCCCCCGCACCGAGGATGCTCAGCACGATGATCACGACCATCGCGGGCTTGTTCTCGAACAGGTAGGACAGCAGGCGACCGAACGTGGCGCGGGGGCCGTCGGAGGTCTTCGGACGTGCGAAGGGGAAGCTCATCGTGTTCCTAGTTTCTGCCGTACTTCTTGTGCACTGCCTGTCGGCTGACACCGAGCAGCGTTGCGATCTCCTGCCACGAGGCGCCGGCGGTGCGGGCACGTCGCGCGGCGAGCTCTTCGGTCCGGTCGAGCTCACGGCGCAGTTCCCGCACGTTGGCGAGGGCGGAGAACGGGTCGTCCCCCGATGCTCCGGCCGCGAGGCTCGTGATGGTCGGTCGGTCCATGCCTGTCAACCTACATTGACGCGACGACATCCGTCAACCTGCGTTGACGGCGCGAGCCGCGCAGTGGGGCTGCGCACACGACGGACGGGAGGCCCGGTGCCAGCTGGCACCGGTCCTCCCGTCCCGCGGATGCGTCGCCGATCAGGCGTCGGCGATGTCCTTCGACTTGGTCTCGCGCACGAAGAGCAGCGCGACCAGCGTCACGACCGCGGCGATCGTCAGGTACAGGCCGACCAGGAAGATGTCGCCGTCCGGCTTCCAGAGCGCCAACGCGATGGTCGGGGCGAGTGACGCACCGAGGATCGACGCGACGTTGTAGGCGATGGCCGAGCCGGTGTATCGGACGTTCGTCGGGAACAGCTCAGGCAGCAGCGCACCCATCGGACCGAAGGTCAGCCCCATCAGCGAGAGCCCGACGATGAGGAACGTCACCACGGTGATCGGCCCGCTCGACGCCGCGAACCAGAACTGGAACGTCAGGCCGAACAGCGCGATGCCGATCGTGGTCGGGATGAGGGTCCTGCGGCGGCCGAACCTGTCGGCGAGCAGCCCGGCGATCGGCGTGAAGATGCCGAAGAACACGACGCCGATCATGAGCAGGGTCAGGAACTCGCCACGGGTGTAGCCGAGGCCGACCTTCGGGACGAGTGCGCTCGCCTCGGCACCGGTCGTGCCGTACGACAGGGTGAACGTCGTCATGAAGTAGAAGAGCACGTAGGTGGCGACCATGCCGAACGTGCCGACGATGACGGCCCGCCACGAGGTGCGGAACACGCGGCCGAGCGGGACCTTCGCGACCGTGCCGGACTCCTGCACGCCACGGAACACCGGCGACTCGACGAGCTTGAAGCGCACGTAGAGGCCGATGACGACGAGTACGGCGGAGAGCAGGAACGGGATACGCCAGCCCCACGCCTGGAAGTCGGCGTTCGGGGTGCCGTCGGCGCCGGCGGGCATCGCCGCGTTGATCGCGATGAACAGGCCGTTCGCGAGCAGGAAGCCGATCGGGGCACCGAGCTGCGGCATCGAGCCGAACACGCCGCGCTTGCCCTTCGGTGCGTTCTCGGTCGCGAGCAGGGCCGCACCCGACCACTCGCCGCCGAGCCCGACGCCCTGGGCGAAGCGCATCACGGCGAGCAGGATCGGGGCCCAGACGCCGATGGTGTCGAACGTGGGCAGGCAGCCGATCAGGAACGTGGCGGTGCCCATCACGAGCAGCGACGCGACGAGGGTGGTCTTGCGGCCGATCCGGTCACCGAAGTGCCCGAAGATGATCGACCCGACCGGCCGGGCGAAGAACGCCAGGGCGAAGGTGACGAAGGACGACAGCTGCGAGGCCGTGGGGTCCTCGTTCGGGAAGAACAGCGTCGGGAAGACGAGCACCGCGGCGGTCGCGTAGACGTAGAAGTCGTAGAACTCGATCGACGTGCCGACGAGGCTCGCGATGACGACGCGGGAGCGCGGGTTGCCGGCGGGTGCCGGAGCGGAGGTGGGGGTTGCGGGTGCCGGGGCGGCGGTCATGACAGGGCGGGGTCTTCCGTGCTGCGTGCTCCCGACGGGGAGCACGAGGATCCGAAACGGCGGACACCGATCGGTTCGCGCGGGGTGGCGCGGGCACCGGTCGGGTGCGTTCGGCTGAGGGGGACCGCTTGTGACGGAAGCCCGATCATACGACAGATGTCGTCTGCCTGCGAATCAGCCCAGAGTCAGCTGGCCGCGGCATCGGTCGCCCGCGCGCGCTCAGGCGCCCGCGCCGGCCCCCGCTTCGAGGTGCTCGGGCAGCTGGTGGCCCATCCGGTCGCGCTTGGTGTCGAGGTACCCGGCGTTCTGCGCGGAGATGCCGACGACGAGCGGCACGAGGGAATCGACGGTGATGCCGTGCTCCTCGAGCTGGCGCCGCTTCTCCGGGTTGTTCGACAGCAGCCGGACGCGGGTGATGCCGAGGTCGGCGAGGATGCCCGCGGCGCCGCCGTAGGCACGGGAGTCGGCGGGCAGTCCGAGCGCGAGGTTGGCGTCGAGGGTGTCGAGGCCGTCCTCTTGCAGGCGGTACGCCTTGAGCTTGTTGATGAGACCGATGCCGCGGCCCTCCTGCCCGCGCAGGTAGACGACCACGCCGCCCTCGGCCGCGATCGTGTCGAGCGCGGCGTCGAGCTGGGGGCCGCACTCGCACTTCAGCGAGCCGAAGGCCTCACCGGTCAGGCACTCGGAGTGCACCCGGACGAGCGCGCCGTCGGTGGGCATCGAGCCGTCCGGCAGGGTGCCGATGATCGCGACGTGCTCCGCGCTCGTCACGAGGTCGCGGTAGGCGCGCATCTGGAAGGTGCCGTGGGTGGTCGGCACGTTCGTCGACACCTCGAACTTGACCGGGCTCCCCGGCGTGGGCGAGGTCAGCGCATCGGTCATGGGGTGCTCCGGTCGTTCGTGGGCCCGTCGTCGCCGAGCCCGGGTGTCGCGTCGTGCTGCTGCTGGGGGTCGTGCTGGTCCTGGTCCTGGTGCTGGGGATGCTGCGGTCGGGCTCGGACCAGCAGGTCGGGGCCGAGGCTGGTGGTCGATAGTACGTCCAACCGCCGACGATCGGAGATGCTTCCCACGCCCAGGTCGTCGAGGGCGACACGGGGCCCGCCGAGCAGCACCGGGGCGATGTACACGAGGTACTCGTCGACGAGTCCGGCGGCGATGAGCGCCGACGCGACCGTGGGGCCACCCTCGACGAACACCGAGTGCACGCCGTGCCCGCGCAGTGCGCCGAGCGAGGTGGCCAGGTCGTGTCCGGGCAGGGTCACGAGCCCGCGCGGGTGCCGACGGACCGCGGCGTCGGCCGGCACCGGGCGGTCACCGAGCACCACGGCGAGCGGCTGGTCGGCGAGCAGTTCGCCGGCATCCCCGCGCGCGGTCAGGCTCGGGTCGTCGGCCAGGACGGTGCCGGTGCCGACGAGGATCGCATCGTGGGCGGCACGCTGTTCGTGCACGTGCTGCCGTGCGGCGGCGCCCGTGATCCACTTGCTCGTGCCGTCGGCGGCGGCGGCGCGCCCGTCCAGGCTGGACGCCCACTTGACGGTGACCCACGGCCGGCCGAGCCGGACCGAGAGCAGCCACCGCTCGAGGAACGCCTCGGCCTGGTCGGCCAGGACCCCGGAGACGACCTGGACCCCGGCGGCACGGAGTCGATCGGCGCCGCCGTGCACGTCGGCTCCGGGATCGTCGATCGCGTAGACGACCCGGGCGATCCCCGCGTCGAGCAGTGCCACGGCGCACGGTCCGGTGCGGCCGACGTGGTTGCAGGGTTCGAGGGTGACGACCGCCGTTGCGCCGCGCAGCAGTGCCGGGTCGACCTTGGCCATCGCGTCGACCTCGGCGTGCGGGGTGCCGGCGCCCTTGTGCCAGCCCTCGGCGAGGACCTCGCCGGCGGGGGAGAGGATCACGGCGCCGACGCGGGCATGGTCGCCGACGACGGGTCCGAGGGCCGCGAGTTCGAGTCCGCGGCGCATCGCCCGGACCTCGGTGGGTCGTGCCGTGTCGCTCACGTGCCGAGCCTACCGGCGAGGATTGGGTGACACGTCACCACGGTTGTGAGCGTGTTCAGGCGTTGGGCCAGGGGAGCCCGGAGGCGGGAGCGCCGTCGGCGCGTCGCAGCGCGGTCCACGCCGTGGTCGGGCCGCCGTCCCGATCCGGGACCCGGGCCGCGCCGAGGCCGGTGAACGAGAACCCGGCCGCACGGGCGACGGCCGCCGAGGCCGTGTTGCCCTGGTAGCACTCCCAGTAGACGTCCGGCGCGCCCTGCTCGAACGCCCAGTCGACGACGAGCCGGACGGCGTCGTGCATGAGTCCGGCACCGCGCGCGGTCGGTGCGAGCCAGAACCCGAGGTCACGACCTGCGGTGCGGTAGCTGATGATGCCCGCGAGCCACGTCGAACCGGCCGGTCGGATCGCCCAGGTGTACTCGCGGTCCGAGGCCCATCCCGGTCCGACCAGGGCGTCGACGAAGGTCCGGGCGTCCTGCTCGCGGTACGGCGTCGGTACCGTCGTCCACCGGACGATCTCCGGGTCCTGGCAGGCCTCGGTGATCGCCGCGGTGTCGGCGCGGGTGGGCAGGTCGAGCCGGACCCGCGCCGACCCGAGCGTGACGGGCTGCACGGTCAGCCGCGCGACCGCGGGACGAACCCGATGCGGTCGTAGACGCGGGTCAGGGTGTCCTGGGCGATCGACTCGGCGCGGTCGGCGCCGACGGCGAGCAGCCGGTCGAGCTCCGCCGGGTCGTCGAGCAGTTCGAGCGTGCGGGCGCGGACCGGTTCGAGCTCGGCCACGACGGCGTCGGCGACCTCGCCCTTCAGGTCGCCGTAGCCCTTGCCGGCGAACGATTCCTCGAGCGCGGCGATCGAGGTGCCGGTGAACGCCGACAGGATCGACAGCAGGTTCGTCACACCCGGCTTCGTCTGGCGATCGGCCCGGATCTCGCGCTCGGCGTCGGTGACGGCCGACTTGATCTTCTTCGCGGTGCGCTTCGGGTCGTCGAGCAGGCGGATGAGGCCGTTGTCCGACGCTGCGGACTTGCTCATCTTGCTGGTCGGGTCCTGCAGGTCGTAGATGCGCGCGGTCTCGGTCAGGATCCGTGCCTCGGGCGTGACGAAGGTGTCACCGAACCGCGAGTTGAAGCGTCCGGCCAGGTCACGCGTGAGCTCGACGTGCTGGCGCTGGTCGTCGCCCACCGGCACGACCCTGGTGTCGTAGAGCAGGATGTCCGCGGCCATCAGGATCGGGTAGGTGAAGAGCCCGACCGACGCGGCCTCGGCGCCCTGGCGTGCCGACTTGTCCTTGAACTGGGTCATCCGGCTCGCCTCCCCGAAGCCGGTCAGCGTGTTCAGCACCCAGGCGAGCTCGGCGTGCGCCGGCACGTGCGACTGCACGAACAGCGTCGCCTTGGACGGGTCGATGCCCGACGCGATGTACTGCGCGGCGGTGGCCCGGGTGTTCGCCCGGAGCTCGGCCGGGTCCTGCGGTGACGTGATCGCGTGCATGTCCACGACGCAGTAGATGGCGTCGTAGTCGTCGAGCAGGGTCCTCCACTGCATGAGCGCCCCGACGTAGTTGCCGAGGTGCAGTGATCCGGCGGACGGCTGGATGCCCGAGAAGATGCGGGTCTTGGTCATGGTGGTGCTCCGGTGCGTCAGGTGAAGCGAGAGAAGAGGGTCAGAGTTCGTAGTCGACGACCACGGGGGCGTGGTCGGACCATCGCTGGTCGTACGCCGCGGCGCGGTCGACCGTGTACTCCGTGACCTTGGCGGCCAGGTCGGGCGTCGCCATCTGGTAGTCGATGCGCCAGCCGGTGTCGTTGTCGAAGGCCTGACCGCGCCACGACCACCACGTGTACGGGCCGTCGACGTCGCCGGCCTGGGCGCGACCCACGTCGACCCATCCGAGGCCGGGGCCCGTGGAGCCGTCGGCGCCCTCGACCGGTTCGCCGTCGGCGCCGAAGAACCGCGAGAAGTAGGCACGCTCGCGGGGCAGGAAGCCGGCGCGCTTGACGTTGCCCTTCCAGTTCTTGATGTCGCGCTCGTCGTGCCCGACGTTCAGGTCACCGACGACGACCGCGAGCGGGTTGTGCTCGCGGAGCTTCGGCAGCCGCTCGGTCATGGCGTCGAGGAACTTCCACTTCTCGTCCTGCTTGGGGGTGTCGACCTCGCCCGAGTGCACGTAGGTGGAGACGACGGTGACGGTGGTGCCGCCGATCTCGTAGTCGGCCTCGAGCCAGCGGCCGGCCGAGTCGAAGTCGTCGGCGCCCAGGGCGACGCGGTGGATCTGAGCGGAGTGTCGAGATGCGATCGCGACGCCGGCCCGGCCCTTCGCGGTCGCCGGGTCGTGCACGATGTCCCACTCGTCGCCGAGCAGCGCCGCAAGGTCGTCGCTCGACGCGCGCACTTCCTGCAGGGCCAGCACGTCGACGTCACGGGTGGCGAGCCAGTCGCCCATGCCCTTGCGGAAGGCGGCGCGGACGCCGTTCACGTTGACGGATGCGAGGCGCAGGCGTGTCATGCAGAACACCTTATCGGCGGGTGCCGACAGCCCTGGACGCCCCCGACAGACGGACGGGAGGCCCGTGGCTGCGCAGCCACGGGCCTCCCGTCCGTCTGGTGGTCGCGTGCAGGACGCGACCTGCGCGATCAGGCCGCGTCGTGGTCCGTCTTCAGGAACTCGACCAGGCTGTCCGCGGTGGTCTCGGCGTCGTCGCCCGAGACGGTGAGGGTGACCTCGTCGCCGTTCTCGATGCCGAGCCCGAGCAGGGCGAGGATGCTGCCGGCGTTCCCGGACTTGTCGCCCTTGGCGATCGTGACCTGGTGCCCCGACGCCGTCACGGTCTGGACGAAGAGGGATGCGGGGCGAGCGTGCAGGCCGGATGCGCTGGCGACGGTCACGGTGCGAGTGGCTTCGGACATCGATGTACTCCTGTCGATGGGTGGTTGGCTCATGCTAGCGAGCGCTGGGTGGGCGGCAACGGGGCGCGGTCAGGGTCGGCCGGGCCAGAAGACCTCGGTGCCGGCGGCCTCGACCTCGCGGACCAGGTCGAGGTTGACGGCGGGGTCGGTGATGATCGTGTCGATCGCGGCGAGCGGGGCGACGCGACCGAACTCCTCGCGGCCGAACTTGGTGTGGTCGGCGAGCAGGATGCTCCGTCGGGCGGACTTGATCATCGCGCTCTTCACGGCAGCTTCGGCCATGTTGTGGGTCGTCAGGCCGCGCTCCGGCGTGATGCCGTTGATGCTGATGAAGGCGACGTCGACGCTGACCATGCCGATGAGCTGGTGCGTCCAGGTGCCGACGCCGGCCAGGGAGTCGCTGCGGATGTTGCCGCCGAGCAGGTGCAGGTCGATGCCCGGGCGGTTCGCGACGGCGGTGGCGACCGGGAGCGAGTGCGTGACCACGGTCAGCCCGCGGTCGGTCGGCAGCAGCTCGGCCAGGCAGATGGTCGAGGTGCCGGCGTCGATCATGATCGAGCCGTTCTCGGGCAGTTCCGCCAGGGCGGCCTCGGCGATGACCATCTTCTCGGCCTGGTTGATACCGCCGCGGTCCCCGACGCCGGGATGCAGGGTGATCCGCTCGACGGGGATCGCGCCGCCGTGTGCGCGACGGACCAGACCGCGGCGTTCCAGGCTCGTCAGGTCGCGGCGGATGGTCTCGGGCGTGACGGCGAGCGACTCGGCCAGGTCCTTGACGTCCACCCGGCCCTGCGCGCGTGCCTGCTCGACGATGCGCTGGTGGCGTTCTGGTGCGTACATCGGACCTCGTCGTCTCGGGTCGGAACGGAACGGACATGCTCGGGCGCGACATCCACGACGTCGTGCCCTGCGTTCGATCCGCCAGACGCAAACGGGCATCTGTTTCTGCATTTTTATCCCCGGATGTGTTTGTTTGTCAACGCGAAGCGGGGTAGTGTGCTGCTCAGCCGCACGGGCGTGGTCTGTTCCCGTGTCGTCAGCACCGAACGATCCACCCCACCGCAAGCGCGTGTGAGATGAAGGAGTCTCGAATGTCCGAACTGCTCGGCACCGGCGTCGGCCGTGGCGTTGCCCACGGCCCCGTGCTCCGGATGGCTGACCCGCTCGGCGAACCGTCGAAGGACGCCCTGGTGGGTTCGGCGGAGGACGCGAAGCAGGCCGTGCACGACGCACTGGCCGCCGTGGCGGACGACCTCAACAAGCGCGGACAGCTCGCCGGTGGCGACGCCCAGGCCGTGCTCGAGGCCCAGGCGCTCATGGCGCAGGACCCGACGCTCCTCGACGACGTGCACGCCCGCATCGACGGTGGTACCAACGCCGAGCGCGCGGTGTACGAGGCGTTCGCCCAGTTCCGCGACCTGCTCGTCGGCATGGGCGGCTACATGGGGGAGCGCGCGGCCGACCTCGACGACGTCGCCCAGCGCATCATCGCCAAGCTCCGCGGCGTGCACGCCCCCGGCGTCCCCGAGTCGGACACCCCCTTCGTCCTCGTCGCCCGCGACCTCGCCCCGGCGGACACCGCGCTGCTCGACCTCGAGAAGGTGCTCGCGCTCGTCACCCGCGACGGCGGCCCGACGTCGCACACCGCGATCCTCGCCCGCGCCAAGGGCATCACCGCCATCGTCGGCGTGACCGGCGCCGACGACCTGGCCGACGGCCAGTCCGTCGTCGTGGACGCCCTCGCCGGCACCGTCGTGACCGACCCTTCCGCGGAGCTCGTGGCCGAGGTCGAGCAGCGCATCGCCGACCGTCTCGCCGCCGCAGCGGCACCGCTCACCGCCGGTGCGCTCGCTGACGGCCACGTCGTGCCCCTGCTCGCGAACCTCGGCAGCCCCGCCGACGCCGCCGGCGCCGTTGCTCTCGGTGCGGAGGGCGTGGGGCTCTTCCGCACCGAGTTCCTCTTCCTCGACTCGCCGAAGGCCCCCACGGTCGACGAGCAGACCGAGTCGTACCGCCAGCTCCTCGCGGCGTTCCCCGGCAAGAAGGTCGTCGTGCGCGCGCTCGACGCCGGCGCCGACAAGCCCCTGCCGTTCCTCACCGACAAGGACGAGGAGAACCCGGCCCTCGGGCGCCGCGGCCTGCGTGCGCTGCGGAACCACCCCGAGGTCCTGCGCGACCAGCTCACCGCGCTCGCCCAGGCCGACGCCGCGACCGAGGCCGACCTGTGGGTCATGGCCCCGATGGTCGCCGACGCCGAGGAGACCGAGTACTTCGTCACCCTGGCCCGCGAACTCGGCATCCGCACCGCGGGTGTCATGGCCGAGGTGCCGTCGCTCGCGCTGATGGCCGAGCAGGTGTTCCAGAACGCCGACTTCGTGTCGATCGGCACGAACGACCTGACCCAGTACACGATGGCTGCCGACCGCATGCTCGGCACCGTCGCGTCCTACCAGGACCCGTGGCACCCCGCCGTCCTGCGCCTCGTCGCGCAGCTCGGCTCCGCGGGCGCGACCGCCGGCAAGGCCGTCGGGATCTGCGGTGAAGCAGCAGCCGACCCGCTGCTCGCCGTCGTCCTGGTCGGTCTCGGCGCCACCACCCTCTCCATGACCCCCGCGGCTCTGGCCGACGTGCGCGCCGAACTCGGCCGCTACACGCTCGAACAGGCCCGCGAGATGGCGACGGCGGCACTCGCCGCGAGCACGGCGGCGGCCGCGAAGTCCGCTGCCGCGGCCGCGACGCACGCCGCCTGAGCCACCACCCCCAGCACCACCCGTCCCATCACCACGCAGCAGCTCCACCACACAGAAAGTCACCGCACATGACAACGTCGTCCGTTGCAGCGCCCGACGCACCCGCGAAGTCGCGGGGCGGCGCACGCGTCGCCGTTCAGAAGTTCGGCACGTTCCTCTCCGGCATGGTCATGCCCAACATCGCGATCTTCATCGCGTGGGGCATCATCACGGCCTTCTTCATCGAGACCGGGTGGACCCCCGTCGGCGTCCTCGGCGGGTTCGGTGAGACGGCCGGTGTCGCCAACCCCGGCCTCGTCGGCCCGATCCTGACCTACCTGATCCCGCTCGCGATCGCCATCCAGGGCGGCCGGATGATCTACGACACCCGCGGTGCCGTCGTCGGGTCGATCATGACCATGGGCGTCATCATCGGGGCCTCCGGCACCACGATGATCCTCGGCGCGATGATCTGTGGCCCGCTCGGTGCCTACCTGATCAAGCAGATCGACCGGATCTGGGACGGCAAGATCAAGCCCGGCTTCGAGATGCTCGTCAACAACTACGCGGCCGGCATCCTGGGCTTCGTCCTCGCGATGATCGGTTTCTTCTGGCTCGCGCCGCTGTTCAAGCTCATCGCCGAGGGCCTCGGCTCCGCGGTGGACTTCCTCGTGCAGCACTCGCTCCTGCCGCTCGCCAGCGTCATCATCGAGCCGGCGAAGGTCTTCTTCCTGAACAACGCCATCAACCACGGTGTGCTCGACCAGCTCGGCGCGGCGCAGGTCGCCGAGTCCGGCAAGTCGATCCTGTTCCTGCTCGAGGCGAACCCCGGCCCCGGTCTCGGTCTGCTGCTGGCATTCACCTTCTTCGGTGTCGGCATCGCCCGCTCGACCGCTCCCGGCGCGATCATCATCCAGTTCTTCGGTGGCATCCACGAGATCTACTTCCCGTACGTGCTGCAGAAGCCGATCCTGTTCATCGCCGTCATCCTCGGTGGTGCCACGGGTGTCGCCACGAACGTGGCGTTCCAGTCCGGCCTCGTCGCCCCGGCGTCGCCCGGCTCGATCTTCGCGGTGCTCGGCGCCACCGAGCGCAACAGCTTCCTCGGCGTGATCCTGTCGGTCGTCCTGTCCGCCGCGGTGTCGTTCGCGGTCTCGTCCTTCTTCCTGCTCGCCAGCCGCAAGCGTGACCTGGCGAACGGCGGCGGTGACATGAGCGCCGCCATGGCGAAGCTCCAGGCCAACAAGGGCCGCGACGTCAACTCGGCGACCGCCGGCCTGCTCGGCAACAACTCCCCGGCCAACGAGGAAGAAGCTGAGGCCTCCCTCGGCGGCGTCGGCTCGGCGAACACGGCGACGGCGACGAAGGTCCAGAACCTGGTCTTCGCCTGCGACGCCGGCATGGGGTCGAGTGCGATGGGTGCCAGCGTCCTGCGCAACAAGATCAAGAAGGCGGGCATCGAAGGGGTCACGGTCTCCAACAAGGCGATCGCGAACCTGTCCGGTGACGAGGACCTGATCATCACGCAGGAAGAACTGACGGACCGCGCCAAGCAGAAGAACCCGAACGCGCAGCACGTGTCGGTCGGCAACTTCATGAACGCGCCGCAGTACGACCAGGTCGTCGAGCAGCTGAAGAACCAGTAACGCCACAACCAGTAACGAAGTGCAGTATCGGAGGGGACGG
>NZ_CAJCKD010000033.1:0-40325 GCF_903970855.1 Curtobacterium sp. ME12 | reverse complement strand
GTGGTGGCTGCTGATGGGACGGTTCGGGTGACGATCCCGGCGGACACGGCGGCTGGTGTGCACCGGTTGGCGGTGACGGCTGCGGACGGGAGTCTGATCGGTTGGACCCCGATCACGATCACCGTGGATGGGCAGCTCGCGTTCACGGGTGCTGCGGGCCTCGGTACCGGTGCGTTGGTGGCGTTCCTGTTGCTCGCGGCGGGTGCGGGTGTGCTGGTCGTGCGTCGCCGACGGAAGGCTGCGGCTGCGGAGTAGTCCCCAGTCCCCACGGGGTGGATGGTGTGCAGCAATGGTCGGGTCCGCAGGTGGGGACCCGACCATTCCTGCTCACGATGCGCGGTGGGCGCGACCGCGTGACGGGCGGGAGGCGCGGTGCGGGGCCGCCACGCGCCTCCAGGCCGGTGGGTGGCTGCGGTCAGTCCGCCGACCCGTGCATGGTCTGGGTGTCGTCCTCACCGGGGATGGCGTCCTTCGTGGTCCAGCCGTACCAGCGGCCGTCGATCTCGGTGACCGCGCGACCGTCGCCGCAGGTGACCAGGCCCTTGGTCGGGAGCTCCTCGGGCAGGAAGTCGGCGGTCATCGCCGTGCCGCCGTACGACTCGTCGAGCGGGGCGCAGTCGTCCACGTCGACGCCGTCCTTCGACGCGAACCCGATGACGTACCCGGGCTGGGAGACGTGGAGGCGGACGCCGATGTCCTTCGCGTCCTCCGGCACCCACTTCGGCATGAAGAACGCCAGATCCTCGGACTCCCCGGAGCGCGGGGCGTCGGAGTACGCGTCGAAGTGCTTCTCCGGGGTCTTGTTCGGCACGATGTCCTGGATCGCGCTGCAGCCGGCGGTCAGCAGCAGGGCGGACACCGCGGCAGTGGAGGCGAGGGCGAACCGGAGGGTGCGGCGGGCGGTGGTGGGGCGCGTGTCGGTGCTCATGGATCCAGTCTCACGACGGACGCATCGCTGAAACATCACGTGCGCACCCGGAAGCGGTCGGGGGTTACCCCCACCCGCCACGCCGCGCCTGCCGAGGAGTGCTCAGGAGCGCCCAGGTCGCACCGGTAAGCAGGTTCGGTGCACCAGACGCAGCAGCCACCCGTCGGGGTCCCCTGGCATCAGGCCACCTTCACCGCCTCGTTCTCGCGGTTCTGGCGGGGGTACGTCGTGTTCCGCGGACGTGCCGCTCGTGCCGAGTTCTGGTGGTGGGCGCTGTGGTGGGCGATCATCTCCGCTGCGATCAACATCGTGTACGGCGTCGGACTCTTCATCACGCCGCCGACCATGCCGAGCCCGGACGAGACGCGCGTCATCGACCAGGCGATGCAGTCCTTCAACCCGTTCCCGGTCTGGTGGTTCCTGCTCACGTCGATGCCGGTCTTCGCCAAGGTCGCGCTGGGGGTCTTCGTGGTCGTCGGGCTCGCGGCGCTGCTGCCTTGGATCGCCATCGCGGTGCGGCGGCTCCACGACACGAACCGATCCGGTTGGTGGGTCCTGCTGTACCTCGTGCCCGCCGGCGGCATCGCGCTCGCCGTGTTCCTCGCGCTGCCCTCGGAGCCACCCGCGGTGCCGCAGCCGTCCGGGCCACCCGTCGGTGATCGGCCCGCGCACCCGGTCGTGACGCCGCAGTAGCGTCGGGGCATGCAGCAGGAGATCCTCCGGTACACCGCCTTCGCCGCCGAGCCGGGCGGAGGCAACCCCGCCGGGCTCGTGCTCGACGCGGCCGGGCTGTCCGACGACCAGATGCTCGCGATCGCCCGGCAGGTCGGGTACCCCGAGACCGCCTTCGTCGTGGGTGCCACGTCGACCGGGCCGCGGGTCCGCTACTTCTCGCCGAGCGCCGAGGTCCCGTTCTGCGGGCACGCCACCGTCGCACTGGCCGTCGCGTTGGCCGAGCGGGAAGGAGCGGGCCGCCGGGTGTTCACGACCCTGGCCGGCGGAGTCGCCCTCGACGCGACCGTCGGTGCGGACGGCGCGGTGCAGGTCGCGATGACGAGCGTCGAGCCGGCGACGCGGGACCTCGACCCGGCCCTGCTGGCGCGACTGTTCGACCTGCTCGGACTCGAGGCAGCCGACATCGCTCCGGGGTTCCCCGTGCTGGAGTCCTTCGCCGGCAACTGGCACCCGGTCCTCGTGCTGCACGACCGCGAGCTGTTCCACCAGTTCCGGTTCGCGCCGGACCCCCTCGCCGAGCTGAAGCGCGAGGCGGGCTGGGCGGGGACCGTCACGGTGCTGCACCGCACCGGCGACCGGGAGTACGAGGCGCGCAACCTGTTCCCCGCCGGGCGCATCACCGAGGACCCGGCGACCGGGTCGGCTGCGGCGTCCACCGGGGCGTACCTGCGGCGGATCGGGGCAGCGCAGCCGGGTGACCGCATCACGATCCGGCAGGGGCGGCACGTCGGGCGTCCGAGTCTGCTGCTCGTGGACGTGCCCGAGGCCGGCGGGATCACGGTGACGGGGAGCGCGACCCCGATCTCCTGACGGACGTTCCTTCCCAGAACGCGCGCGATGGGAAGCGGGATCGGGCGTACCTGGTCGAAACTTCCGACCCGGTACGCCCGATTCCACTCGGTACGCCCGAATCCGCCCGGCGGCCTCCTCCAGAAACTCCTTGACACGGTTAAGTCAATACGGTGGACTAATCCTGCGCGCGGGCGATGGTGCCCGCGGACATCACCCGTGCAAAGGAGCACCGATGAAACGCACCCGCATCATCGCCGGACTCGCAGCTGTGGCCGTTGCCGCGGTCGGTCTGGCTGGCTGCTCGAGCTCGGGGTCCGCCTCGAGCGACACGATCAAGATCGCGTACCAGAAGTTCGGCGCCTTCCAGCAGCTCGACGCCCAGATGAAGGTCGTCAAGAAGCAGTACGAGAAGGACAACCCCGGCAAGAAGGTCACCCTCGTGCCCATCCAGGCGCAGGGCAACGACTACTACACGAAGCTCGCGCTCATGAACAAGGCGCCGGCCACCGCCCCGGACGTCATGTACGAGGACACGTTCCTCGTCAAGGCCGATGCCGAGGCGGGCTACCTGCTGCCACTCGACGAGTACACGGACAAGTGGGACGAGTGGGACCAGTTCTTCGACAACGCCAAGCAGGCCGGGCAGGGTGACGACGGCAAGATCTACGGCGTCCCGATGGGCACCGACACCCGAGCCCTCTGGTACAACAAGGACATCTTCAAGAAGGCCGGGCTCGACGTCCCGTGGAAGCCGAAGACGTGGGACGACGTGCTCGCGGCGGCGAAGACCATCAAGGACGAGCAGCCCGACGTCATCCCGTTCAACATCTACTCGGGCAAGGCGCAGGGCGAGGCCTCGACCATGCAGGGCTTCGAGATGCTCCTGTACGGTGCCGACGGCCCCGGCGACACCCTGTACAAGGACAAGAAGTGGGTCACCGGCTCGAAGCAGTTCGAGGACTCGCTGCAGTTCGTGAAGGACGTCTACCAGGGCGGCCTCGGCCCGACACCGCAGCAGGCGCTCGACACGAACGTCGGCACGACCATTGCCCAGACGTGGCTGCCGAAGGGCAAGCTCGCGATCGACCTCGATGGATCGTGGCAGTCCGGCACGTGGCTGAAGTCCGGCACCGCGCCGTGGCCCGAGTGGAACGACGTGATGGGGCAGGCACCGATGCCGACCCAGAACGGGCAGGCTCCCGGCTACAACTCGATGTCCGGTGGTTGGACCCTGGCGGTCGGCGCGAAGTCGAAGAACCCGCAGGCGGCGTTCGACTTCATCACGAGCTTC
The DNA here is from genome assembly GCF_903970855.1 of Curtobacterium sp. ME12. Classification (NCBI taxonomy): domain Bacteria; kingdom Bacillati; phylum Actinomycetota; class Actinomycetes; order Micrococcales; family Microbacteriaceae; genus Curtobacterium; species Curtobacterium sp. ME12. The sequence continues at coordinate 36,579 of NZ_CAJCKD010000033.1, read as the reverse complement.
CTCGACAAGGACGGCTCACTGAAGTACGACACCGAGAACAGCCAGATCGCGGTCCGGAAGGACGTCGCGGACGACCCGGCCTACACGGCGGCGAACCCGACGTTCAAGTTCTTCTCGGGGCTGGTGGAGAACACCAACTTCCGCCCGGCGACGAGTGACTACTCGCAGGTGTCCAACGCGATCCAGGTCGCGATGGAAGCGGTCATGACCGGTCAGCAGTCGCCGAAGGACGCGGCCGCCGCCTACGACAAGGCCGTCACCCAGGTGGTCGGCAAGGAGAACACCGTCGCCGCTGGTTGACGGACGTCACCCACTGACGGCCGGGAGGCGCGGGGCGGTCCCGCACCGCGCCTTCCGGCTGCCTCTCCCCACCTTCGGAACCCCTCCGCACCCGGAAGGCACCCATCGTGTCCAGCACCCCCCTCGCGCCGACGCTGTCGGCGCCCGGTGCGCCGAAGCGCACCGATCCACCCGTGCCGCGCAAGCGGCGACCACTGCGGAACGTCGGACGAGCGGTCCCGCTCCTGCCCGCCCTGGTCCTCCTCGTCATCTTCCTGCTCGGCCCCGTCATCTCGTCGTTCTACGGGTCGTTCACCAACTCGGCACTGACCGGTGCCAGCGCGGCCGACCAGCAGTTCGTCGGGTTCCAGAACTACGTCGAGCTGTTCCAGGACCCGGACTTCCCGAAGTCCGTCATCCTGACCGTCGTCTTCCTGCTGGCCTCGGCCGTGGTGGGACAGAACGTGCTCGGCCTCGGGCTGGCCCTGCTGATGCGTTCGGCGAACAAGGCGGTCCGGGCGATCGTCGGCACCTTCGTGGTGGCCGCGTGGGTCCTGCCGGAGATCGTGGCGTCGTTCGCGGCGTACGCGTTCTTCAACGACGAGGGGACGCTCAACACGTTCCTCGCGTCGATCGGGATCACCGGCGCGAACTGGCTCTACACGTACCCGATGCTCGCCGTGATCCTGGCCAACATCTGGCGCGGCACCGCGTTCTCGATGCTCGTCTACTCGGCCGCCGTGCAGGAGGTCCCCGAGGAGATCACCGAGTCCGCCGAGGTCGACGGAGCCACCGGCTGGCAGCGGCTCGTCTACATCACGCTCCCGGTGATCCGCCGGAGCATCTCGACGAACCTCATGCTCACGACGCTGCAGACCCTGTCGGTCTTCACGCTGATCTTCGTGATGACCGGCGGCGGCCCGGGCACGAACTCGTCGACCCTGCCGATCCTGGCGTACCAGGAGGCGTTCAAGTTCTCGCAGCTCGGCTTCGGGACGGCGATCGCGACCATCCTGCTCGTGGTGGGGGCGGTCTTCTCGATCATCTACATCCGAGCCCTCAAGCCGGAGGTGGACTGATGGCCATGACAGCCCCGTCCCTCGACCAGACCACCACCCGCTCGGTGACCGCACCGGGGTCGATGCACATGACGTCACCGCGCGGCCGCACCATGCGGTGGGTGTCGAACGTCGTGCTGCTCGTCATCGCGGTGTGCTTCGCGGTGCCGCTGCTGTGGCTCGTGCTCGCCTCGTTCGACACCCAGGCGTCGCTGTCGGTGAAGCTGCCCTCGCAGTTCACCCTCGACAACTTCGCGAAGGTGCTCACCCCCGAGCTGTCGTTCATCCCGCTCGCGAACAGCCTGCTGCTCTCCGGCGGCACCGCGGTCGTCACCGTGGTGTTCGCACTGCTCGCCGCGTACCCGCTGTCCCGGTACAAGATGCGCGTCAACAAGCCGTTCCTGTACAGCATCCTGTTCGGCACCGGTCTGCCGATCACCGCGATGATGGTGCCCGTCTACGCGCTGTTCGTGTCGCTCAACCTGATCGACAACGTGTGGGGCTGCATCTTCTTCCTCGCCGCCACGTCGCTGCCGATGGCGATCTGGATGGCGAAGAACTTCATGGACTCGGTGCCGATCTCGCTCGAAGAGGCGGCGTGGACCGACGGCGCCTCGATGCTCACCACCCTGACCCGCATCGTGATCCCGCTCATGCGTCCGGGCATCGCGGTCGTCTTCATCTTCGTGTTCATCCAGGCGTGGGGGAACTTCTTCGTCCCGTTCGTCCTGCTGCTCTCGCCCGAGAAGGTGCCCGCCGCGGTGAGCATCTTCAACTTCTTCGGGCAGAACGGGGCGGTGGCCTACGGCCAGCTCGCCGCGTTCTCGATCGTCTACTCCGTGCCCGTCATCGCTCTCTACGTGATCGTGTCCCGAGGCCTCGGCGGCGGCAACGCCCTCGCCGGCGGCATCAAGGGCTGACGCCGGCCCCCACCCCCGCAAGACACCGGTGTTCGCGCGTCGAACACCCGCGAACCGCGGTTCGATCCGCGAACACCGGTGTTCCGCGAACCAGAAAGGAAGCACATGCACCAGGACGAACCGCTCGTCGAGGCCCGGATCGCCCGCCTCGTGCGCGACCGCGTCGACCCCGCCGTCCTCCGTCGCTCGGCGCCGGTGACGATCGAGGCGTGGGAGGTGCCGGGCGAACCGGTGCCGTTCGACGCCGCCGTGGGCGAGACGTACACACCGTTCACGGTGGGGTCGCACTGGGGCGGACGCCCGTGGGGCACGACGTGGTTCCGGGTGACCGGTACCGTGCCGGCGGACTTCGGCACCGCGCCGGGGACCACCGCCGAGCTCCTCGTCGACCTGGGGTTCACCAAGCGGCAGCCCGGGTTCCAGGCCGAGGGACTCGCGTTCCGCGCCGACGGCTCCACGATCAAGGCGATCGAGCCGCGGAACGACACCGTGCCGCTCGAGGTCGGCCCGGGGGAGTCCTTCGAGCTCTGGATCGAGGCCGGGGCGAACCCGGACATCGGCGGCGACTCGTTCCAGGGTGCGACGCCGCTCGGCTCGCGCTCCACCGCCGGCGACGACCCGATCTACCGGCTGAAGGCCCTGGAGGTCGTCGAGCGCGACGACACCGTGTGGGAACTGCAGCAGGACCTCTGGGTGCTGCGCGGGCTCATGGCCGAGCTCCCGACCGACGGCACCCGCGGCGCCGACATCCTGCGGGCGCTCGAACGGGCCGCCGACGCCCTGGACCCGGACGACGTCGCCGGCACCGCCGCGGATGCCCGGCAGGTCCTGGCGCCCGTGCTCGCCGTCCCCGCCAGCCCCGCCGCCCACCGTGCGATCGCCGTCGGGCACGCCCACATCGACTCCGCCTGGCTGTGGCCCGTGCGCGAGACGAAGCGCAAGTGCGCGCGGACGTTCTCGAACGTGCTCGACCTGATGGACCGCGACCCCGACTTCACCTTCGCCTGCTCGTCCGCGCAGCAGTACGCCTGGATCCGCGACGAGTACCCCGAGGTCTTCGCCCGCATCAAGCAGCGGGTCGCCGAGGGCCGGTGGATCCCGGTCGGCGGGATGTGGGTCGAGTCGGACACCAACCTGCCCGGCGGTGAGGCCCTGGCCCGCCAGTTCGTCGCCGGCAAGCGCTTCTTCCTCGAGGAGTTCGGCATCGACACCCCCGAGGCCTGGCTCCCCGACTCGTTCGGCTACTCGGGCGCCCTGCCGCAGATCGTCCGCGCCGCCGGGTCGAAGTGGTTCGTCACCCAGAAGCCGTCGTGGAACGAGACGAACGTCATCCCGCACACCTCGTTCCACTGGGAGGGCATCGACGGCTCGCGCGTCCTGACGCACCTGCCCCCGGCCGACACCTACAACTCCGACGTCTCACCAGCCGACCTGCGCCGCGGCGAACGGAACAACAAGGAACGCGGCACCGCGAACACCTCGATGCTGCTCTACGGCTTCGGCGACGGCGGTGGCGGTCCCACCCGCGAGATGGTCGGCGCGGCACACCGCCAGCACGACCTCGACGGGTCGCCCCACGTCACGCTCGGCACGCCGGCGCAGGTGTTCGAGCAGCTCGAAGCCGAGCTGCCGACACCGGGGGTCTGGTCGGGGGAGATGTACCTCGAGTTCCACCGCGGCACCTACACGTCGCAGATCCGCACGAAGCAGGGCAACCGCCGTTCCGAGCACCTGCTGCGCGAGGCCGAGCTCTGGGCGGCGACGGCGGCCGTCCGGCTCGGGAGCGAGTACCCGTACGCCGAGCTCGAGGACGCCTGGCACACCGTCCTGCTCCAGCAGTTCCACGACATCCTGCCGGGGTCCTCGATCGCGTGGGTGTACGAGAACGCCGAGGAGCAGTACGCCCGGGTCGCCGAGGTGCTCGAGGGGCTGATCGGCAGCGCGACGACGGCGCTCGCCGCAGGCGGGAGCGGGAGCGGGACCGGAACCGGTGTCGTCGCCGGCACCGCCGGCGACGCCGCGTCGGTCGTGCGCTTCAACGCCTCGCCGGTCGCGGCAGGGGACGTGACCGCCCTGGCAGGTTCGGTCGTCCACGCGCCGCGACCCGTGCCTCCCGTCCGGAGCGGCGACCGCTTCGTCTTCGACACCGGCGTCGTCACCGCGACCATCGACGCCGCCGGCCACGTCGTCTCGTTCGTCGACCACGCCACCGGACGCGACGCGATCGCGCCCGGCGCCGCTGCGGCGGAGTACACGGTGTTCCGGGACACCCCGAACCAGTGGGAGGCCTGGGACATCGACCGCGCCTACCAGCGCAACGGCACGGTGCTGTCGGCGTCGTCGGTCGCGATCGCAGGCGACGAGCTCGTGGTGGAACGGTCCTTCGGATCGTCGACGCTCACCACCCGCTACTCCGCCGTGCAGGGCGAACCGGAGCTGAGCGTCGAGACCGAGGTCGACTGGCACGAGCACCAGAAGCTGCTGAAGCTCGCGTTCCCGATCGACGTGCTCGCGTCGTCGGCCTCGAGCGAGATCCAGTTCGGGCACATCGACCGGCCGACGCACCAGAACACCTCGTGGGACCACGCCCGCTTCGAGACCGCGGCACACCGATGGGTGCACGTCGCGGAGCCCGGGTTCGGCGTCGCCGTGGCGAACGACTCGACCTACGGCCACGACATCACGCGCGAGACCCGGCCGGACGGTGGGATCACCACGCTCGTGCGGGAGTCGCTGCTGCGCGGGCCGACGTTCCCGGACCCGAACGCCGACCAGGGGCACCACGTGTTCCGGACGGTGCTGCGGATCGGGGCCTCGGTGCTCGACGCCGCCGACTCCGGGTACCGGCTGAACCTGCCGGTGCGGAGCGTCCCCGGGTCAGCCGAGGTCGCGCCACTCGTCACGGTGTCGTCGCCGCAGGTGTTCGTCGAGGCCGTCAAGCTCGCCGAGGACCGCTCCGGAGACGTCGTCGTGCGACTGTACGAGGGGCTCGGCGGCCGGGCGACGGACGTCGGGGTCTCCTTCGGGTTCGACGCTGCAGCGGTGTCGCAGGTCGACCTGCTCGAGCGGCCGCTGGAGCGCTCGTGGTCGGCCGGGGAGCCGGTCGTGCTGACCCTGCGTCCGTTCGAGATCGTGACGCTGCGCGTGCGTCGGGCCTGAGGCAGCGGGCCCGGCGTCCGGTCGGGGAGAGACCGCGGCGCCGGACGGGACACGGGTGCGTTCCGTCCGGCGCCGTGTTGCGTGCGGTGGGTGGGCGGGCGCGTGGGCGGGCGCGGGTGGGCGCGGGTCGGGTCGGGCGTACCTGGTCGAAACGGGCGTACCTGGTCGGGTCGGGCGTACCTGGTCGGAACTTCCGGCCAGGTACGCCCGATCCCGCTTGGCATCGCGGCCGTTCTGGGAAGGAACGGCTCCCCTCCACAACCGCCCAGCCCTGGAGGCCCGTCCACAGTTCCCGACATCGGCCCCAGGAGCGGGTGGCTGAGCGGGCATCGTCACGTGCATGAACGAGTCGCTGCCCATCCTCCGAGCCTCTGCCATGCACGAGACCGGCCTCGACGCCTCCACCCTGCGCCGCCGAACCCGGACGCAGGGGGCAGGCCGCCTGGTCCGGGTCGGACCGAACGCCTTCGTCGACGGCGCTGCGTGGGACGCCGCCGGGCCTCGTCAGCGCTACGTCGCCCGGGTCTTCGCGCGGCTCGGTCGACTCGGCACGCGGGCGACGGCGTCGCACCTGTCCGCCGCGGCCGTGCACGGTCTCCCGGCGCTCGGCGGGTGGGACGTCCCCGTGCACGCGACGGTGCCGGAGTCGATGTACCGGGGCAGGAGCGCCGAGCTGGTCCTGCACACGAGACCCGTGGGCCGAGTCGAACGGGTCACGGTCGGTGCGATCGCGGTCACCTCCGTCCCCCGGACCGTCGTCGACATCGCGATGTCCGGCGACCTGCGGGCGGGCGTCGTGATCGCGGACGCCGCGCTGCGCCGTGGCGTCGACGCAGCCGACCTCCGACGTGCGGTTCCTCCGAAGGCCCGCGCCCGAGTCCTGGCGCAGCTGGTGCTCGACCTCGCCGATGCTCGCTCGGGGTCACCGGCCGAATCGCTCGCTCGGGTCGTGTTCCGGGAGCTCGGACTGCCCGCGCCGGTGCTGCAGCAGGAGTTCGTCGTGGACGGTCGCCGGTCCGCAGTCGACTTCTGGTTCCCGGACCACGGGGTCGTCGTCGAGATCGACGGACGGGCCAAGTACTCCCAGGAGCGCTCCCTGGGCGGCCGGAGTCCGACCGAGGTGTTCCTCGACGAGAAGCGGCGGCACGGTCGGTTGCTCACCGTGCCGGGTGTCCGGACGATCATCCGGCTCGAGTGGCGAGACCTCTTCGACCTCGATGCGCTGGCACTGCGACTCCGGGCGGCGGGGCTGCCGTGCGCGGTCCGTCCGGTCCGGAGTGCTCGACGCCGCACGGGGTGACCGCTCGACGCCGCGCGGGGTGACCGTCCGGCACCGGTGAACCGGCACAGCACGCTCTGGCTAGCGTGGCGGCATGGCAGTGCAGGAGATCTGGCTCGTCCGTCACGGCGAATCGGTCGCGAACGTCGCAGCGGCCCGGGCCGAAGCCGCGGGCGACGACGTGATCGACGTCGAGTTCCGGGACGCCGACGTCCCCCTCAGCCCGCTCGGCACCGATCAGTCTCGAGCCCTCGGCCAGGAGCTCGCCGACCGCGGGATCGACGACGTCCCCGTCGCGCTGTGGGTGTCGCCGTACCTCCGTGCGCAGCAGACCATCGCGATCGCGCTCGAGGCAGCCGGCCTCGCCGAACCCGAGAAACGGGTGGACGAGCGGCTGCGCGACCGCGAACTCGGTGTCCTCGACCTGCTGACCCTGCAGGGCGTCCGCAACCGGTACCCGGACGAGGAACGCCGCCGGCAGTGGCTCGGCAAGTACTACCACCGGCCGGCGGGTGGGGAGTCGTGGGCCGACGTGATGCTCCGGCTCCGGTCGCTCCTCGGCGACGTCGATCGGCTCGACGGTGCCGAGCGCCTGGTGATCGCCGCGCACGACGCCGTGGTGATGCTCGCCGTCGCGGTGTGCCTCGACCTCGACGAGCCGGCGCTCATGGAGTTCGCCCGGACCCACGCGGTCGCGAACGCCTCCCTCACCCGCCTGCGTCGCGACGAAGCCGGATCGCCGTGGGTGCTCGAGGAGTTCTCGTCGGTCGGGCACCTGGACGACGACGAGGTCACCCAGCACACCGGCCGGAAGGACGACGAACATGTCCGCTGAACCCGTCACCCCGAACTTCCTGCGGGACTGGCCACTGCCCGAGCCCGGTGCCGGCAAGTACGGCCGCGGGCAGGTGCTCATCGTCGGCGGCGCCGCTCGGACCCCTGGCGCGGCGATGCTCTCCGCGCTCGCCGCACTCCGGGTCGGCGCCGGTCGTCTCACGCTGGCGGTCGGCCGGAGCGTCGCGAACGAGGTCGCGGTCGCCGTACCCGAGTCCGGGGTCGAACCCCTCGACGAGGACCAGGACGGACACATCGCCGTCGGTGCGATCGAGGGCATCGCGGACAGCGCCTCGAGTGCCGACGCCGTGCTGGTCGGCCCGGGACTCGACGACCCGGACGGTTCGCGCGACCTCGTGGCCGGGCTCGCCGACGTCGTCGGTCCGCAGACCACCGTCGTGCTCGATGCCTTCGCCCTCGGGGTGGCCGCCGACGTGCGGGACCGCCTGGAACCGCTGCGTGGCCGGCTCGTGATGACCCCGAACTCCGGCGAAGCCGAACGCCTGCTCGGGCGGGAGTGCAGCGACGACGACGTGGCCGACGCCGTGGCGATCGCGAACCGCTTCGGAGCGGTCGTGGCCCTCGGTGACGCCATCGCCACACCGCAGGGTCGGGCGTGGCTCAAGGGCACCGGTTCCGGTGGTCTCGGCACGAGCGGTAGTGGCGACGTGCTGTCCGGCGCGGTCACCGGTCTGCTCGCCCGCGGCGCCGATCCGGCACAGGCCGTGGCGTGGGCGTCCTACGTGCACGCTGCCGCAGGCGACCGACTCGCGGTGCAGGTCGGGCCGCTCGGGTACCTGGCGAGCGAACTCGTGACCGAGATCCCGCGGGTCCTGGTCGAGCTCGGGGCCTGAGCGCGCCCGTTCTTTCCCAGAACGCCCGCGATACCTGGTGCTTCCGGGCATACCTTGCGAGAACTTCCGACCAGGTACGCACGAAACGACCAGGTACGCCCGAAACGACCAGGCGGCCCGACCCCGCACCGCTACCCCCGTAGGGACTCCACGGCCTTCTCGATCCGGCGGGCGCGGGTCTCCGGGGCCTTCGCCTGCGTGACGGGGTCGGCGAGTGCCCGCTGCCGCGAGTTCGACAGCGTGTCGAACGCCGAACGCACGCCGGCCTCCTGCAGTGCGGCGGCCAGGTCCTCCGGCAGGTCGACGGTCCGGGGCAGGGTGTCGACCTCGAGTGCGACCTCGACGGTGTCGCCGGCGGCGATCCCGGCGGCCTCACGGTGCGCGGCCGACAGCGGCACCAGGAACTGCTCGTTCATGACCCCGACGGTGGACCGGTAGGTGTAGCCCCGGTTGATCGTGACGACCACCGCGGGGCGCTTGCCGGATCCGAGCGCCTCGATGACGGACTCCGGGACGGGGAGTCCGGTCGCCGTCTTCCGTGCTTGCAGGACCGTCGTCGTGAACCGCATCCGTGCCTCCAGGCCTGGTGTGGGCGCGACCGTGCGCCCAGAACGAGCAAATCGTACAGCCGCACCCGCTGTTCCGCCGCCGTTCACCACCGGAGCACGGGCCGGAAACCGGCCGCGTCCACGATCGACCAGAACCCGGACCCCCGGTCACCGCAGCACCTTCCCCCACCCGAAAGGCCCACCCGTGCAGCACAAGCGCACCCTGGCCGGCATCGCCCTGGCCGCCGCAGCGATCGTCACCCTCGCCGGATGCTCGGCGACGAGCTCCGCGACCGCCGGCTCCGACGGCGACGCCGACTGGAAGACCGCCACCAGCGCCGAGTCCGCCGGCGGCATGGACGCCCTCGTCACGGCCGCCAAGGCCGAGGGCCAGTTGAACGTCATCGCGCTGCCGCCGTCGTGGGCCAACTACGGCAAGATCATCGACGGCTTCACCAAGAAGTACGGCATCAAGATCAACTCCGCGAACCCGAACGGCTCGAGCGCCGACGAGGTCGCCGCCGTGAAGTCGCAGCAGGGCCAGTCCACCGCGCCCGACGTGCTCGACCTCGGCAACGCGGTGCTGCAGGAGAACCTCGACCTGCTCACCGACTACAAGGTCGCGAACTGGGACGACATCCCCGGCGACCTGAAGGACAAGGACGGCGCGTGGACGCGCGACTACACCGGCCTGATGTCGATCGGGTACGACTCGTCGAAGATCTCCGACGCCCCGAAGGACCTGCAGGACCTGCTCGGCAGCGAGTACAAGGGCAAGGTCTCGATCGCGGGTGACCCGACGCAGGCCAACCAGGCAGCATCGGCCGTGTACCTGGCGGCGCTCGAGAACGGCGGCTCGGCGGACGACATCACGAAGGGCGTCGACTACTTCGGCGACCTCAAGAAGGCCGGCAACTTCCAGAACGTGCTGCCGACGCAGGCCACGGTCGCCTCGGGCGAGACCCCGGTCGTCATCCAGTGGTCGTACAACAACCTGGCGTGGGGACCGGCAGCGGGCGCGAGCGGCAACAAGGACTGGAAGACCGTCGTCCCGAAGGGCCAGGCGCTCGGTTCGTACTACTCGCAGGCCATCACCAAGGACGCGCCGCACCCCGCGGCGGCCCGCCTGTGGCAGGAGTACATCGCCAGCCCGGAGGCCCAGAACCTGTACCTGCAGGCCGGCGCCTTCCCCGCGACCCTGTCGGCGATGGAGAAGTCCGGCAAGGTCGACCAGGACGCCCTCGACGCCGCCGGCGGTGCGCCGAAGGACTACGTCGAGCTGACCGACGCGCAGGTCGCCGACGCCGCGAAGGTGCTCAAGGCCAAGTGGTCCTCGACGATGGGGTCCTGAGCAGCATGACCACCGCATCGGCAGACGCACCCGCGCCCGCGCCGGCGACGAGCGGCACAGCCGCGACCGATGCCGCACCGGCGACGAGCGCGACGAGCCCCGTGCGCCCGACGTCCGCGCGAGCGTCCGCCGATGCCGTCCGACGCAGCGCCGGACCCCGTGTCCGGCGCCGCGTCGGCCTCGCCTGGCTGGGGCTGACGCCCTTCGCCGCCTACGTCCTGCTGTTCCTCGCCGTCCCCGCCGTGATCGCGATCGGCAGTGGTTTCTTCGACGGCTCCGGTGCGTTCACGTTCGCGAACCTCGCGGCCTTCGCCGACCCGTCCGTGCTGCGGGCGTTCGGCGGGTCGTTCGGCCTGTCGGCCGCGTCCGCGGTCATCGGTGCCGTGCTCGGCGCGGTCGTCTGCTGGGCGCTCTCGGCACTGCGGCCGGACGGGCTGGTCCGGTCGATGATCGACTCGGCGGCCAGCGTCCTCGCCCAGTTCGGCGGCGTCATGCTCGCGTTCGCGTTCATCGCGACGATCGGCGTGCAGGGCCTCGTCACGACGTGGTTGGTCACGGTCTTCCACGTCGACCTCAACGCGGACGGCGCCTTCCTGTACACGGTGCCCGGGCTCGTGATCCCCTACGTCTACTTCCAGGTGCCGCTCATGGTCCTCACGTTCATGCCCGCACTCGAGGGCGTCCGGCCCGCGTGGGGCGAGGCCGCCGCGACCCTCGGCGCCTCGCGCCTGACGTACTGGCGCCGGATCGCGTTGCCGGTGCTGGCGCCGGCGTTCTGGGGGTCGCTCCTGCTGCTCTTCGCGAACGGCTTCTCGTCGTTCGCCACCGCCGCGGCCCTCATCTCGCAGGGCGGCATCGTGCCGCTCACGATCCGCACACAGCTCACCAGCGAGACGCTCGTCGGCCTGCAGAACGTCGCCGGGGTGCTCGCGTTCGGCATGGTGGTCGTGATGGCGGTCGTGATGGGCGCCTACTCGCTGCTGCAGCGCCGTGCCGCCAGGTGGCAGCGATGAGCGCGGCGGCCCCGGTGCGGCCGGTGCGGCCGGCGCAGCCGGTTCGGTTCGGAGGCCCGTCCCGCGTCCGCCGCTTCGGCACGGCGCCGTCCCGTGGCGCGGCAGCGATCGTGCTCACCGTGATCGGGCTGCTGTTCGCCGTCCCGCTGGTCGCCCTCGTGCAGTTCACGTTCCGGCAGGGCACCGACGGCGGCCTGACCTTCGCGCACTGGGCAGCGATCGGCGACCCGGCCAACGCGTTCACCTACCAGCCGGTGTTCGACGGGCTCGGTGCGTCGCTGTTCATCGCCGTGATCACCGTCGGGATCGTGCTGCTCGTGCTGCTGCCCGCCCAGATCATCACCGCGCTCCGCTACCCGAGGCTCCGACGCATCCTGGAGTTCGTCTGCATCGTGCCGATCACCGTGCCGGTCGTGGTGCTCGTCGTCGGGTTCATCCCCGTGTACCAGGTCGTCTCGCAGGTCTTCGGCTCCGGCGCCTGGACGCTGGCGTTTGCGATCGGCATCGTCACACTGCCGTTCGCGTTCCGCCCGATCGCCGCCGCCATCACCGCGATGGACCTGATCGTCCTGTCCGAGGCGGCCCGCTCGCTCGGTGCCTCGTGGTGGACCGTCACCTGGCGCGTGCTCCTGCCGAACCTGCGTCGGGGCATCACCGCCGCGTGCTTCCTCACGATCACCGTGGTCCTCGGCGAGTACACCCTCGCCGCGTTCCTCTCCCGCAGCACGTTCCAGACCGGGCTCGTGCTCGTGCAGGGGACCGACCCGTACGTCGCCGCGATCTTCTCGGTCGCCGCGCTCGTGTTCGGCTTCGTGCTGCTCGTCCTCATCGGCCGCATCGGGACCCGTCGCACGGGCCCGGTCGGCCGCACCCGCACCACCCGTCGTCCCCGCACCCAGGAGTCCGCATGACCGTCACCGCTCCGGCAGCCCCGGCCTCCCTCGCCACCACCGGTGCCGTCGTCGAACTCCACGCCGTCGAGAAGCACTACGGCGCGCACCGGGCGCTCGCGGGACTGTCCCTCCGTGTCGAGCCGGGAGAGTTCGTGTCGCTGCTCGGCCCGTCCGGCTGCGGCAAGACGACGGCGCTCCGCGCGCTCGCGGGCCTCGAGGCGATCGACGCCGGTTCGATCCGCATCGACGGCCAGGACGTGGCCGACACCCCGGTCGACAAGCGCGACATCGGCATGGTGTTCCAGCAGTACTCGCTGTTCCCGCACATGACGGTCCGGCAGAACGTCGCCTTCGGCCTCGAGATGCGCCGGGTCCCCGCCGTCGAGCGCAGGAGCCGCGTGGTCGAGGCCCTCGACATGGTCCACCTCGGCGAGTTCGCCGAGCGCTACCCGCACCAGCTCTCCGGCGGGCAGCAGCAGCGCGTCGCCCTGGCTCGTGCCCTGGTCACCCGGCCCCGTGTGCTCCTGCTCGACGAGCCGCTGTCGGCCCTGGACGCGAAGGTCCGGGTCTCGCTGCGCGACGAGATCCGCCGCATCCAGAGCGACCTCGGCATCACCACGGTGTTCGTGACGCACGACCAAGAGGAGGCACTCGCCGTCTCCGACCGGATCGCCGTGATGCAGGCGGGCGACATCGAGCAGATCGGCACGCCCGAGGAGCTCTACCGCACGCCGTCGTCGGCCTTCACGGCGGACTTCGTCGGTCAGTCGAACCGGCTGCAGGGCGATCTGCGCGGGGGCGACGTCTTCGTGTACGGGTTCCGGGTGCCTGCCCTCGACTCCTCGGCCGCTGACGGGCCGGTGCTCGCCTACGTCCGGCCGGAGGACATCGCCTTCGCCCCCGAGGGCGTCACCGGCACCGTCGTCACCTCGAGCTTCCTCGGGTCGATCCGCCGGACGACCGTCCGCCTGGACGACGACACCGTCGTGACCGTCCAGCACGAGGTCGGCGACCGCCGGGTCACCGGCGACCCCGTCGCCGTGCGCCTGCTCGGCGCACCGGTGGCGGTCGCACCGCTCGGCTAGCACCCGGCCCCGCCCCCGCACGGAAGCGACAGTTCTCGCCGGCCTCGGCCCGTCCTCGCCGTGAAGGCGACAGTTCCCCGCTGAAGGTTCGCGGCCTGCTGTCGCTTCCGCGGGGTGGTCGCGACCGACTGCGGACGGGAGGCCCGTGGCGGTCCGGCACCGCGCCTCCAGGCAGGTGGGGTCAGCGCTGGAAGCGCGCCTCGCGCTCGTCCGCCAGCCCGGCCTCGACGCGTGCCCGCATGTTCTCGGACATGTCGGGCAGGGCGTCGACCCGAGCCCAGAACGCCTCGGTGTTCTCGCCGTCGGCGGGGTTCGGCGTCCCGGAGACGTACCGGCAGGCGAAGACCAGATCGAGGTACTGCGACCGGTCGCCGTTCGGGTAGGTCATCTCGGGCAGCACCTGCACCCACGCCAGGCGTTCGGCGACGGCGACGACGTCCGCTTCCTCGAGGACCTCGCGCTCGGCGGCGACGGCGGGTTCCTCGCCCGGGTCGACGATCCCGGTGACCGGGGTGTACGCGCCCGTGTCGGCCCGTCGCACCACGAGCAGTTCGCGGTCGGCGCCGGAGCCGCGCGTCACGATCGCGCTCACGCCGGACAGCCAGAGCGGCGCCGTGCCGATCTTCTCGCGCAGGGACAGGACGAAGTCGGGGGTCGGCATGCCCTCACGCTACCCACACGACCCCTGTCGGAGACTGGTCATGACCAGTAGGCTGGCCGTGTGGAGATCATCATCCTGCCCACGCCGGACGAGGTCGGTCGCGTCGCCGCGGCCAAGATCGCGTCCGTCGTCGCCAAGAAGCCGTCCGCCGTCATCGGTCTCGCCACCGGATCCAGCCCCCAGGGCATCTACACCGACCTGCAGCGCCGGGTGCAGGCGGGCGAGATCTCGTTCGCCGAGGCCCGTGGGTTCGCCCTCGACGAGTACGTCGGCATCCCGCTCGAGCACCCCGAGTCGTACGCGGCCGTGATCGCCCGCGACGTCGTGGCACCGCTCGGCTTCGACGCCTCGCGCGTGCGGGTGCCGGACGGCCGCGCCGCCGACCTGGAGTTCGCGGCCAAGGAGTACGACGCAGCGATCCGTGCCGCGGGCGGGATCGACGTGCAGATCCTCGGCATCGGGGCCAACGGCCACATCGGGTTCAACGAGCCGACCTCGTCGTTCGCCTCGCGCACCCGCATCAAGACCCTCGCACCGTCGACCCGTGACGCCAACGCGCGCTTCTTCGACTCGCCCGAGCAGGTTCCGACGCACTGCATGACGCAAGGGCTCGGCACCATCCTCGAGGCCCGCGAGCTCGTCCTCGTCGCGCAGGGCGCGTCGAAGGCGGCGGCCGTCGCCGCTGCGATCGAGGGCCCGCTCAGCTCCTTCGTGCCCGGTTCGGCCCTGCAGCTGCACGAGCACGCGACCGTCGTCGTCGACGAGGAAGCCGCCGCCGGGCTGCAGCTCGCCGACTACTACCGCTACACGTACGCGAACAAGCCGGCCTGGCAGCGGTTCGAGTAGGCCCCGGGCCCGAGTTCAGGCGCGCGCGGCTGCGGCGAGGCGGCTGAGTCCCTCGTCGAGGGTCTCTGCCGAGCACCCGAAGTTCAGCCGCGCGAACCCCCGGCCCTGTCGTCCGAACGCCGGGCCGGAGCCGAGCGCCACCTTCGCGCGGTCGACGAGCTCCGCCGCGGGGTCGTCGCCCCACGGCAGCGACCGCAGGTCGAGCCACGCCAGGTACGACGCCTGCGGCTGCCGGTACTCGGCGCCGGGCAGCACGTCACCGATCCGCTCGGCCAGGGTGCGCCGGTTCGCCGCGAGCTCCGTGAGCAGCGAAGCCAGCCACGGCCCGCCCTCGCCGAAGGCCGCGACGCTCGCGGTGTAGCCGAGGATGCCGGTGCGCTCGACGACCTCGGTGGGCAGTCCGTCGAACCAGGCGCGGGCCCGCTCCGAGGCGCCGATCATCAGCGCGCACTTGGTGCCGGCGAGGTTCCAGGCCTTGCTCGCACTCGTCAGGGCGACGCCGAGCGACGCGGCCTCGGGGCAGGACTCCAGGAACGGGGTGAACACCGCGTCGGCGTGCACGAGCGGCGCGTGGATCTCGTCGGACACCACGACGGCGTCCCACTCGGCGGCCAGCTTCGCGAGTGCGACGAGCGACGCGCGGTCGTGCACCAGCCCGAGGGGGTTGTGCGGGTTGCAGAGCAGCACCGTGCGGGCTCCGTCGGCGAACGCCCGCGCGAGGCCGTCCAGGTCCATCCGCCAGCCGGCCGTGGTGTCGAAGGGGTCGGCCGGGCCTGCGGGGGCGAGCAGCGGGACCTCGGTGACGGTGCCGCCGGCCTCGGACACGTACTCCCAGAACGGCGGGTACACGGGCGGCATGATGACGACCTGGTCACCCGGCTCGATGACCCGGCGCAGCACCTCGACCGCGGCGACCGACACGTCCGTGGTGGTGCGGACCAGGTCCGGGTCGACCCGCCATGCCCACCGGCTCTCCGCGAAGTCGGCGAACGCCTCGGGCAGGGCCCGCCCGTGCCCGACGTACCCGGTGTCGCCGTTCGTCACCGCCGTGACCAGGGCGTCGCGGATCGGTTCCGCGAGCATGCTGTCCATCTCGGCGACGAACATGGGGAGCACGTCCGGCGGGTAGGCCGTGTACTTCTCGCTCGTGCGGGACCGGTACGCATCGAAGACGGACACCATGACGCTCATGCGCCCATCCTGACAGCGAGGCACGCGGGGCGCGAGGGTGGTGGTCAGGCCGGGCGGAGGCCCGCCAGCAGCACCTCGACGTAGCGCTCGGGGTCGTGCACCCGGGAGCCACCCGCCACGGTGGCCGCCCGCATCCCGCACAGCAGCCGTCGCAGGTCGTCCGCGTCGACGTCCGCACGCACGAGCCCCTCGGCCCGCGCCCGCGCGAGCAGCGCGTCGACGGACTCGACCAGGTCGCCAGCGAGCGCCGCGGTGTCGGCGCACGAGAACCCGCCGTTCGTCAGCAGGTCGCCGAGGGCGGCATCGTCGACCATGCTCCGGAACGCAGCCGTCACGACCCCCCGGAGCGCGTCCGCCGCGTGGGGCAGTGCGACGGCGACACGGACGAGGTCGAGCATGTCCTCGAGCGCGTCGATCGCGAGCGCCTCGAGCAGGTGCTGCTGCGACGGGAAGTGCCGGTAGGCGGTCCCGACACCCACACCGGCCTCGTGCGCGACGGCGTTGAGGAGCGGCTGCTCGCCCCGCTCGAGGTACGACCGGGCGACGTCGAGCAGCGCGGTCCGGTTGCGCTGCGCATCGGAGCGCAGCGCTTCGGGTCGGGCCATCGCGATCGTCATCCGGACACTCTATCCGCTTGTGCTAGCGTTCCGGATGGATCATCCGATTGCAGACGACGAGTGAGCAGGAGACGAGCATGGACACCTTCGAGTGGGAACCGTCAGCGATGCCCGACCAGCACGGCCGGACCGTGGTGGTCACCGGCGCGACCGGCGGGCTCGGGCTGGTGGTCGCGACCCGGCTCGCTGCCGCCGGAGCGCGCGTCATCGCGGCGGTCCGCAACCCCGACAAGGCGGCTCGCGTCCTGCCCGTCGGCCTGGAGGCGCGGGTCGTCGACACCGCGTCGGTCGCCTCGGTCACGGCGTTCGCCCGGCAGCTCGTGGCGGAGGGCATCGTCGTGGACGCCCTCGTCAACAACGCCGGCGCGACGCTGGGCGCGTTCGGGCTGACCGACGAGGGCATCGAGCGCACCTGGGCCACCAACGTCGTCGGCCCGGCCGTGCTCGCCGACGCGATGCTCCCGGTGCTCGGCGGACCGTCGCCCCGGGTCGTCCTCGTCGGGTCGAACCTGTCGCAGCGCACCCGCCGCGTGCCCGCACCGGGCGGGGTGGACGATCCGAGCGACTACTCCCAGCTCGCCGTGTACACCGACTCGAAGACGGCGGCGACCGCGCTCGCGGTCGACCTCGGTGAGCGGCTCCGCGCGGCCGGCTCGGACGTCCGCTCGGTCATCGCACACCCCGGCATCGCGGCGACGGGGATGAACGACCAGGCCGAGACCCTCACGCAGCGCCTCGGCGGCGTGATCGCCCGCAGCATGGCGCGGACCGCGGAGGACGGCGCTCGCTCGACGCTCTGGTCGGCCACCGCGCCGGACGTCGCCGAGGGGGTGTTCGTGGGGCCGGCGCTGCGCCGGGGGGACCGGCGGCTGCACGTCGTGCCCGTCCGCGGGGCCGCCGCCGACCCGGTGTTCCGGCAGCGGGTCCGCACCTTCGTCGACGAGGTCGCCGCGCGTACCGTCGTCTGACCGGGCGGGGCCGGGCCCGTCGCCGAACCCGACGTGAACAGCGGGAGAGCGCTCGGTGTCCGGTCGAGCGTCCCCCGTCCGAGGGGGCTAGCGTCACGGACGTGAACCGATCTCGCGTGCACCGCCGCCCGCTCGTCCGCCCCCTGCCGCTCGCCGCGGTGGCCGCGATCGCCGCCCTCCTCGGCACCGGGGTCGTCGCGGCCCCGGCGGAGGCCGCGCCCGCCGCGCACGTCGGCCGACCGGTCACGGACCCCGCCCGGTACGTCGACCCCTTCATCGGCACGAGCGGTGACGGCAACACGTGGCCCGGCGCCACCGCGCCGTTCGGCATGATGCAGTGGAGTCCGACCGGCACCGCGGGCGACCAGACCTCGACCCCGGTCGCGAACGGCTACTCGTACGACGTGAACCGGCTGCGCGGCTTCAGCCTGACCCACCTGAACGGTGCCGGGTGCGCGCCGGGTGCTGCCGGGGACGTCCCGATCATGCCGGTCACCACCCCGGTCACGACCTCGCCGTCCGCCGACTCGAAGGACGCCGTCTACGCCGCCGGGTACTCCCACGGCCAGGAGTCCGCGAGCCCCGGCCGCTACGGCGTCACGCTCGACAACGGCGTCCGCACCGACCTCGCCGTGACGACCCGTGCCGGCGTGGGCGCGTTCACGTTCCCCGCTGGCAAGGACGCGAACCTGCTCTTCCGCACCTCGAACTCGATCAACGGCAGCGAGGCCGCGACCACCCGGGTCGACCCGCGCACCCGCACGGTCAGCGGCAGCGTCCTGACGGGCGGCTTCTGCAGCCGTCGCGCGAACGGCGGCGGCGCCACCAACCCGGACCGCCGCAGCTACTACCGCCTCTACTTCACCGCGACCTTCGACACGGCGTTCGCGAGCACCGGCACCTGGAAGGACGGCACGGTCCAGCCTGGAGGCACGTCCTCCTCCGGCGGGGAGGGCTACCTGACCGGCGCCGAGCGCGCCGGACGCGGCTCCGGCGCGTGGGTGGGCTTCGACGCGCGTCGCGGAGCGACGGTGCAGGCGAGGATCGGCATCTCGTACGTGAGCGCGGCCGGAGCCGTCGCCAACCGTGACGGCGAGGTGACCAAGCGCTCGACCGTCGCCAGCGTGGCGGCCGGCACACGGGCCTCCTGGAACCGTGAACTGTCGCGCCTGCGCGTCGGTGGCGGCACGGCGGACCGGACCACCCAGCTGTACACGTCCGTGTACCACGCACTCATGCAGCCGAACACGCTGAACGACCGCGACGGGCGCTACCTCGGGCCCGACCTGCGGGTGCACCGGATGGACCGCGGACACCGGGCCGTCTACGGCACGTACTCCGGGTGGGACCAGTACCGGGCGCAGATCCAGCTGCTGGCCCTGCTGCGGCCGGACGTCGCCGGGGACATGGCGCAGTCGATGCTGCGGTTCGCCGAGCAGAACGGCGGGGTGTGGGACCGGTGGCTGCACCTCGGAGCGCCGACGCACGTGATGACCGGCGATCCCTCGGCCGCGACGCTCGCCACCTGGTACGCCATGGGCGTCCGGAACTTCGACGTCCGGGCCGCCTACGCCTCCCTGAAACGCCAGGCGACGGTCGAGAACACCGACGCCGAGAGCGACATCGGGTGCCCGGGACAGTGCCTGGCGCAGCGGCCCGCACTCGACGAGTACCTGGAGCGGCAGTACGCGGCGAACGACGACTGCTCCTGCTGGGGTGGGGCCGCCGAGACCCTCGAGGACTCGATCTCCGACAGTGCGCTCGGGTACTGGGCGGGTTCCCTGGGGCTGCGCTCCGACGCCCGGATGTTCGCGGAGCGCGGGACCTACTGGAAGAACACGTTCAACGCGGCCGTCGGCTACCAGGCCGCTCGCCAGGCGGATGGATCGTGGACGCCCGGCTGGTCGCCCTCGACCGGAACCGGGTTCGCGCAGGGCACCAGCGCGCAGTACACCTGGCTCGTGCCGCAGGACGTGCAGGGGCTGTCGACCGCGCTCGGCGGTGACGACGCAGCGACCGCTCGGCTCGACGACTTCTTCCACGACAGCACTGGTGCGTTCGCGGTGACCGGTGGCGACGCCACGAAGTTCGACCCGACGAACGAGCCCGACATCCACACGCCGTGGATGTACAACGCGCTCGGCAAGCCCTGGAAGACGCAGGAGACCGTGCGGCAGGTCGTGGACGACGCCTACTCGACCGGCCCCGGCGGGCTGCCGGGCAACGACGACCTCGGCACGATGAGCGCCTGGTACGTCTTCGCCTCGATCGGCCTGTTCCCGCAGACGCCCGGTCGTGCCGACATGCTCATCGGCAGCCCGACGTTCAGCACGGTCGACATCCGGCGCTCCAGTGGCCAGCGCATCGTCATCCGGTCCTCGGGGACCGAGCCGTACGTGCAGGGCGCCCGATTGAACGGGTGGACACACGAGCGGTCGTGGGTGCCGGCGTCGTTCGTGACGCGCGGCGGCACGCTGTCGCTCCGGGTCGGGGAGACGGCGGACACGTCGTGGGCGAGCGGCGAGCGGGGGCGCCCGGTCGACCGGTGAGTCTGGGTCAACCCGAGCGCGTGGCGCCGTTCCTCAGCGCAGCTCGCGCCCGCTGCCCCACACGCGCTGCACCTCGAGCGACGGCGACAGCGCCACCAGGTCGGCGGCGAACCCCGGCGCGAGCCGACCCAGGCGGTCGCCGAGCCCCAGCGCGGCGCTCGGCACACTCGTCAGCGCCGCCACGGCCTCGGGCAGGGTCCGCCCGGCCAGCGAGACCGCGTTGCGGAGCGCCACGTCCTGCGTCAGCGTCGACCCCGCGATGGTCTCCGTCCCCGCGACGTGCGCGACCCCGTCGGTGACCGTGACGTCCAGCGACCCGAGCCGGTAGGAGCCGTCCGCAGCGCCAGCGGCCCCCATCGCATCGGTGATCAGCGCCACACGACCCGGCGTCGCCCGGAAGAGCGTGTCCGCCACGACTGGGTGCACGTGCACGGCGTCCAGGATGAGCTCGAGCGTCACGCGGTCGTCCGCCACGGCAGCGCCGATCGGCCCCGGTGCTCGGTGGTGCAGCCCGGGCATCGCGTTGCAGGCGTGGGTCAGGATCGTCGCGCCGGCGTCGAACGCGGCACGGGCCTGGTCGTACGTGCCGACGGTGTGGCCGACGGCGACCGTGACGCCGGCCTCGACGAAGCGGCGGACGGCGTCGAGGGCTCCGGGCAGCTCGGGCGCGATCGTGACCTGGCGGATGACACCCTCGCCCGCTCCGAGCAGGGCGTCGACCGCGGCGGGCGTCGGGTTGATCAGGAACGACTCGTTGTGCGCACCCTTGTTGTGCGGGGACAGGAACGGTCCCTCCAGGTGCACGCCGAGCACGAGCGGGTCGGTCGCCATCACGGCGCGGACGCGGGCCAGCGACGCCGCGAGTGCCGGGACCGGGTTCGCGACGAGCGACAGGACGGAGCGGGTCGTGCCGTGCGAACGGTGCATGGCGAGCGAACGGTCGAACGAGTCGTCCTCGTACGCCTCGGTGGCCCCACCGTGCCCGTGCAGGTCCACGAATCCGGGCGTCAGGACCGCGTCGCCCAGGTCGACGACCCGGTCGGCCGCGGGGGCCTCGGGGCCGGAGCCGGTCGCGTGGATCGTGTCGCCGACGACCAGGACCCAGCCGTCGGCCGTGGTGCCGGCCGCGTCGACGACGCGGGCTGCGCGGACCAGCGTGCGCTGGGCCTCCTGGCCGGTCTGGAGGCCCGTGGTGCTCATGCCGTCTCCTTGCGGAACGCGATCACGCCGCTCAGGGCGGCGATCACGATGAAGACGATCCCGACGACCGGGTGGCCGATGGAGATCCAGGTCGCGCCTGCGGCGACGACCAGCGCGACCTCGACGATGGTCTTGCCGACGATGTCGGTCTCGATCGGGGAGCGCGGCGACCGGAAGAAGTACCAGACGACCGCGGCGAACAGGGGAGCCCCGACCATGAACAGGTAGCCGGGGAGCGGGAGCTGCCACGACCAGTAGCCCCAGAAGGCCAGGGACAGCAGGCCGAACACCATCACGGCGATCCGCAGGACCATCCAGGCCTCGAACCGCCGTCGCGGCTGCCGGGCGGCGGCCGGGTCGGGAACCGATTCCCAGTCGACGGGGGACTGCGGGGCGTTGGTCATGGTGCTGCCTACTTGAAGATGATGGTGCGGGCGCCGTCGAGCAGGACGCGGTCCTCCGCGATCCAGCGCACCGCCTGGGTGAGCGTGCGGGACTCCTCGTCCTGCCCGATGGACACCAGTTCGGCCGGTTCCTTGGTGTGGTCGACGCGGACGACGTTCTGTTCGATGATCGGGCCCTCGTCGAGGTCGCTCGTCACGAAGTGGGCGGTCGCGCCGATCAGCTTCACCCCGCGGGCGTGCGCCTGCCGGTACGGGTTCGCGCCCTTGAAGCCGGGCAGGAACGAGTGGTGGATGTTCACGGCACGGCCCTCGAGTGCCGTGCAGAGCTCGGGCGACAGGATCTGCATGTAGCGGGCGAGGACCACGAGCTCGATGTCGTGCTCCTCCACCGCCTGCAGCACGCGCCGCTCCATCTGCTCCTTCGACTCGGCGTCGGTGACCGGACGGTGCTCGAACGGCACGGAGTAGAACGCGGCGAGCTCGGACAGGTCCGCGTGGTTGGACAGCACGAGGGGGACCTCGATCGGCAGCTGTCCGCCGCGCTGCCGGTAGAGCAGGTCGTTCAGGCAGTGGCCCGCCTTCGACACGAGCACGAGGGTGCGCAGCGGACGACCGACGACGTCGAGCTGGACGCGGGCGTCGTAGCGGGCGGCGACGGGGGCGAGCGCTGCCTCGAAGGCGGCACGGTCCACCGGCGCCATCACCTGCAGGCGCATGAAGAACGTGTTCGTGTCGGCGCTGGAGAACTGCTGCGACTCGGTGATGTTGCCCTGGGCGGCGACGATCGCTCCGGAGACGGCGTGCACGATCCCGGGCTGGTCGTCGCAGACGAGCGTCAGGGTCCAGTGCGTGGGGGTCGGGTCGGTCACCGGATCAGGGTACCGGCCGCGGGGGACGTGCTTCGTGAGCAGGGATGGTCGAGTGGGCAGCGGCGACTCGACCGTTCCTGCTCACGAAGCGTCAGGCGGCGGTGACGTTGCCGGCGCGCTCGGCGTCAGCGCCGGTGCGCGAGCAGGCGGCGGACGAAGTAGACCTCCATGCACAGGGCCAGGACCGTCGCGGCGACGCCGATGCCGACGTACGCGGAACCCCGGTCGGCGTTGACGATCGCCGCGATCGGGATGCCGATGCAGAGGATTCCGCAGATCACCACGTTCCAGATCGCGCCTGCCTTGGTGTCGCTGCTGAACCCGCCGCCGTTCGCCATGCCTGCGACGCTACCGGTCCGCGGGTGGCGAGGTGCTCCAGGGGGTCCGGAGGCCGTCGAGTGAGCGGAAGACGTCGGATGCGGGCGTGCGACCCGTCATCTTCTGCTCACTCGGCGTCAGACGCGGATGCAGCGGCGGTGGCGCTCCCGGCGTCGGCGTCCCGCAGGCGACGGTCGGCCAGGGTCAGCACGGTCAGGAGCACCGCGACGCCGAGGATCACCCACGCCAACACGTGCAGGTCCGGCGTCGTCGGGGCCTGGCCGAACACACCGCCGATGAGCGAGGACGCCGCGATCGCCCCGATGTACACCGCGGTGCGGGACAGCCCGGCCGCGGTGCCGATGTACTCCGCGGGGACGAGCCGGTACAGCGCCGCCTGGTTCGACACCGACGCCAGGGCCTGCGGCACCCCGAACAGTGCCGGGGTCAGCGCGAGCAGGACGACGGGTGACCCGGTGTGCAGGAAGAGCAGGAGCACACCGCCGACGATCGGCACCAGCGCGGCGACGACGAGCGGCCCGCGGACCGCGGTCTTGCGTGCGACCACGAACGAGGCCACCCCGGCGACGATCGCGGCCGGCAGCTGGATGTACCCGGCGACGTCGCTCGGGTAGCCCGCGACGTCCTGCACCCACTGCGAGAACCCGTAGGTCATCGTGTAGGCGAGCAGGTACGTCAGGAACAGGCGGCCGTACGTCCGGGACAACGCGCCGTTCCGGGCGAGCAGCCGCACGTCGACGAACGGTCGCACGGCCCGCAGCTCCCACGCCACCAGGGCGACGAGCAGCACGACGGCCACCGCGAGCAGCCACCACAGCCCGGCGGACAGGTCGAGCAGGAAGACGAGCAGCGCCGAGACGGTCCCGGTCATCAGCACCATGCCGAGCGGGTCGAGCGCCTGCAGCACCGGCAGGGCGGCGTCGTCGCGCGGGCGCAGCCGGTCGGACGGCAGCCAGAGCGTCGCCACGACGATGCCGAACACCGCGAGCGGCACGTTCACCAGGAAGATCGCGTGCCAGCCGAACGCGGCGATGAGCGCCCCGCCGAGCGGTGGGCCGGCGGCGGCGGACACGAGCGACGTGATCGACAGCGCCCCGAGCACGAGCGGTGGCGTCGGTTTCCGGATCCGGGCGGAGTGCTGCCGGAGCGTGGTGAGCGCCGCCGGGTACGCCGACGACGTCCCGATGCCGATGAGCACCCGGGCGAACACCGCACCGCCGAACCCGGTCAGGACCTCGGGCACCACCCCGGCGACGCCGACGATGACGAGCCCGGTCAGGAACACCTTCTTCGGGCCGAACCGGTCGGCGAGCTTGCCCATCGTGGGCTGCGCGATCGCACTCGCCAGGTACAGCGCCGCGACGAGCCAGATCGCCTGCGCCGCACCGATGCCCAGGTCGCGGGAGATCGGGGTGAGGGCGACCGACACCATCGTGGTGTTGATCGGGTTGAGCAGGGGCCCGACGAGCACCGGGATGAGGAGCTTCGGGCCGAAGCCGCTGCCCGTGGTCGTGTCGGGGGTGGTGGTGGTGGACGTGAGGCGCTTCTTCCGGTTGCAGGACTGGGAGCGGGGTGCGCGGGTCAGGGGTCGACGATCGGCCCGAGCAGGTCCATCGCCCGCGCGACGACGCGACGGTCCGCCTCGGGCAGGGTCGCGAGTCGCTCGGTGAGCTCGCGGTTCCGCGCGGCCCAGGCGGCCTGGCGGGCGTCCCGACCGGCCGCCGTCGCGCTGACGATCGACCGCCGGCCGTCGGTCGGGTCGGGCTGCCGCTCGGCCAGGCCGAGGTCGACCAGGGCCTGGACGGTCGCGCCCATCGACTGCGGTCGGACCCCCTCGGCTCGGGCCAGGTCGGCGATGGTGGCCGGCCCGTACCGCAGCAGGCGTCCGAGAGCGGCGGTCTGCGACGCCGTGACGTCGTCCGACTTCGAGGCCAGCAACGACCGCCGCAGTCGTCCGTGCATCCTCAGCACGGCGTCGGCCAGGTCGGTCGGGTCGGTCTCCGGTGCGTCGGTCACGTCCCGGAGGCTAGTCCGTCACCAGCTCACCTTGCAAGTTTGCCTTCCGATATCGGTCACGGAACGGCGGAACCGTCATCACCCGTGTCCGGCTCGAGCAACGGGAGCAGGGTCGCCGAGATCGGTTCCGCTCCGTCGCCGAACCACGCGTTGCTCGCCCGGACGATCGGGTGCGCGCGTGCCAGCAGCGCCTCGCCCTGGTCGGTCAGCCGCATCCGGGAGGCCCGTCCCCGGCCTGGTGCGGCGCCCCGCTCCACGAGTCCCCGCGTCGCGAGCCCCCCGATGAGCGTCGTCATGCTCTGCGGTCGGACGCCGACCGCCCGCGCCAGGTCGGCCTGGCTGCGCTCCCCGGCCACCGCGAGCTGGATGAGCGCCCCGAACTCGACGGGCGTCAACCCGAGTGGTGCCAGCTCGGCCGCGAGTCGGCGGGAGAGCGTCCGTGCGGCCCGGATCACCGTCCACGCCACGATGCCGTCGACGTCGACGTCGACGTCGTCGCGCGGGGCTGGGAGTTCCTGGGGCACGGGGCGATCGTACCGGCGTACGTTCTGGTATCAGGAAACTGATACCGGAACGGGTCAGTGTGACGGGAGCAGAGATGGGCGAGATCGTGGCGGTCACCGGCGTGACCGGGGACGTCGGGGGCAAGACGGCGGAGCTGCTGCGGGCGGCCGGGGTGACGGTGCGTGCCGTGGTCCGTCGGCCCGAACAGGTCGACGCGCTCCGGGCCCGGGGCATCGACGGCCGCCTGGCCGACCTGGACGACGAGGACGCGCTCGCCGCGGCGCTCGACGGGGTCGACCGGTTCTTCCTCGTGACCCCGGTCAGTCAGCGGCAGCGCGAGCAGGGCGCCACCGGGGTCCGTGCGGTGCAGCGGGCCGGGGTCGGTCGGATCGTGCAGCTGTCCGGCGGGGACGCCGCCGAGCACTCCCCGATGACGTGGGCGAGCGCCGCCTGGCACATCGACCGGCAGGTGCGCGCGAGCGGACTGGCGTGGACGATCCTGCACCCCTCGTCGTTCATGACGAACGTGCAGCCCTCGGCGCCGGCGATCCGACGGGGGTGGTTCCCGCACACCACGGGCCGCGGGGTGATCGGCTGGATCGACACCGAGGACATCGCCCGGACCGCCGCCCGGGTGCTGACGGAGGACGGCCACGACGGCACCGAGCCGGTGCTCACCGGGCCGGACCTGCTCGACGCGCGAGGTGTCGCCGCCGCGCTCGCCGCAGGGCTCGGCCGACCCGTGCGCCCCCTGCACCTGCCGAGCCGGGTCTACGCCGGCGCGCTGCGCCTGAGCGGCGTGCCCGCGTGGCAGGCCGAGGGGCTCCGGCAGCAGTTCGGCCGGGTCGTGCGCCGCGGCCTCGACGGCGTCGACGTCATAAGCGACGACGTCCTGCGCATCACCGGCACCGCACCCCGGAGCCTGGCCGACTGGGCGCGAGCCCACCGCGACGACCTGCTGGGGTGACCCACCGCGCCGGAGGTGATCCGGGCCTCCAGGCCGCGGACCGTCAGCGCGACGTGAGCGTGAGGACCAGGTGCTCCTGCACGGAGCCGAGCCAGTCGTAGACGTCGCGCAGGCCGACGCCCGCGTCGGCCTCGACGGAGCGCTCCTCGTCGTCGGCGTCCTCGATGCCCAGCCGGTCGGCGATCGTCAGCCG
Organism: Curtobacterium sp. ME12; assembly: GCF_903970855.1. Taxonomy (NCBI): domain Bacteria; kingdom Bacillati; phylum Actinomycetota; class Actinomycetes; order Micrococcales; family Microbacteriaceae; genus Curtobacterium; species Curtobacterium sp. ME12. The sequence continues at coordinate 9,982 of NZ_CAJCKD010000033.1, read as the reverse complement.
CAGGTCGGTGAGGGTGCGGAGCCACGCCTGCTCGTCCTCGGCGTCGAGCGAACCGTCGCGGGTACCCGTCAGCCAGTCGTGCACGATCGAGGCGTTCGTCGTCTTCTGCACGAGCAGGTCGGACTGCGTGTACTTCCGGAACTCCGCGCTCGCCTCGTCGTCACCCGGGTAGGCGTCCGGGAACATCCGCTCGGCGACCGGGTCCGCCGACAGGTCGCCGTCGAGCACCTGCCGGAGCTGCTCGGTGAGCGAGGCGAGCAGCTCGCGCTCGCCGGAGGACAGGCCGAGGTGCACGCCGTCGGCGCGGCGGACGAACGGGATCACGCTTCGGGGGCCTTGTCGACGGTCGCCTGCAGCCCGTAGCCGTGCATGGACTGCACGTGAGCCTCCATCGACTCACGCGGACCCGTCGCCACGATCGCCCGACCGTCGTCGTTCACCTGGTGCATGAGCCGCTCGGCGTGCTCGCGCGAGAACCCGAAGTGCCGCTGGAAGACGTAGGTGACGTACGACATCAGGTTCACCGGGTCGTCCCACACCACGGTGACCCACGGGGTGTCCGCCCGCGCACTGGTCCGTTCGTCCGTGGTGGTCCGTTCGTCCACGTCGGGCGAGAGCAGCGTCATGCACCCAGGGTGACACAGGGCGGGGTCGCTCGGTACGATCGTCAGGTCGCGACTGGCGTTGGATGGGTCACCATCGGGGAGCGACAAAGACACGGTGCGCGGCCGTACGCCTGGGCTGCACCGACCGACCGTCCGAGTGCGACCAGCTGGTCGTCCGCACACCGTAGGAGTCCCGTGTCCATTGCCGATCTGCCCCCGTTCGTGTCCGAGTCGGCGGAGGCCCCCGCTGGTGCCGTCGACCAGGCCGCGGCCCGCGCCGCCTTCAACGCCCCGCTCAGCGAGGTCGACCCCGAGATCGCCGCCGTCCTGCAGCAGGAGCTCGGCCGCCAGCGCGACACCCTCGAGATGATCGCGTCCGAGAACTTCGTGCCGCGCGCCGTCCTCGAGTCGCAGGGCTCCGTGCTCACCAACAAGTACGCCGAGGGCTACCCGGGCAAGCGCTACTACGGCGGCTGCGAGTTCGTCGACGTCGCCGAGCAGCTCGCCATCGACCGGGCGAAGGCCCTGTTCGGTGCCGCCTACGCCAACGTCCAGCCGCACTCCGGCGCCAGCGCGAACGCCGCGGTCCTGCACGCCATCGCCTCTGCCGGCGACACCATCCTCGGCCTCGAGCTCGCCCACGGCGGTCACCTGACCCACGGCATGAAGCTCAACTTCTCCGGCCGCATCTACAACGCCGTGTCGTACGGCGTCGACCCGGAGACCTTCGAGGTCGACTACGACGACATCCGCGCGAAGGCGATCGAGCACCAGCCGAAGGTCCTCATCGCCGGCTGGTCGGCCTACCCCCGCCAGCTCGACTTCGCGAAGTTCCGCGAGATCGCGGACGAGGTCGGCGCGACGCTCTGGGTCGACATGGCGCACTTCGCCGGGCTCGTCGCCGCGGGCCTGCACCCGTCGCCGCTGCCGCACGCCCACGTCGTGTCGTCGACGGTGCACAAGACGCTCGCCGGTCCGCGATCGGGCATCATCCTGTCCAACGAGGAGTCGCTCTTCAAGAAGCTGAACTCCGCTGTGTTCCCGGGCCAGCAGGGCGGCCCGCTCATGCACGTGATCGCTGCCAAGGCCACCGCGTTCCTGCTCGCCGGCCAGCCGGAGTTCAAGGACCGCCAGGAGCGCACGCTCCGCGGGGCGAAGGCGCTGGCCGACCGGCTCACGCAGGACGACGCCACGGCCGCGGGCATCGACGTCCTGACCGGTGGCACCGACGTGCACCTGGTGCTCGTCGACCTGCGCGAGTCCGAGGTCGACGGCAAGCAGGCAGAGGACCTGCTGCACGAGGTCGGCATCACCGTGAACCGCAACTCCGTGCCGTTCGACCCGCGCCCGCCGATGGTCACCTCGGGTGTCCGCATCGGCACCTCGGCGCTGGCGACCCGCGGCTTCGGCGACGCCGAGTTCGCCGAGGTGGCGGACATCATCGCGCTGACGCTCATGCCGAACCCCGACATCGACGCGCTCTCGGCCCGGGTCAAGGCCCTCACCGACGCGTTCCCCCTGTACGCGTGACCGCCACGTCCTCGCTCGCGCCGATGCCGCGTGAGCGCTGGGCGGGCGAGGGCAGTGCCGTCCGCATCGACGGCACCGCCCTCGCCGCCCGCACGCTCGACGACCTGAAGACCCGCATCGACCGGCTGCACGACCACGGCTTCCGCCCCGGGCTCGGCACGATCATGGTCGGTGAGAACCCGGGCTCGGTGTCCTACGTCGCCGGCAAGCACAAGGACTCGGCGCAGATCGGGCTCGACTCGGTCCGCATCGACCTGCCGTCGTCGGCGAGTGCTGCAGACATCCGAGCGGCGATCCTGCAGATGAACGACGACCCCCGGGTCACCGCGTTCATCGTGCAGCTCCCGCTGCCGCAGGGCATCGACCCGATCCCGATGCTCGAGCTGATGGACCCCGCGAAGGACGCCGACGGCCTGCACCCGACCAACCTCGGTGAGCTCGTCCTCGCCGTACCGGGCGGCGCGGGCACGATCGACGCCCCGCTGCCGTGCACGCCCCGGGGCATCGTCGCGATGCTCGAGGCGTACGAGGTCCCGATCCGGGGTGCCCACGTGACGATCATCGGGCAGGGCCTGACCGTCGGGCGCCCGCTCGGCCTGCTGCTCACCCGCCTCGAGGCGACCGCGACCCTGACGCACTCGCTGACCGCGGACGTCGCCGCGGAGTGCCGTCGCGCCGACATCATCGTCGCCGCGGCCGGGGTCGCCGGGCTCGTGGAGCCGGACTGGGTGCAGCCCGGCGCGGCCGTGATCGACGTGGGCATCACCCGCGTGGTGAACGAGGAGACCGGCAAGGCGAAGCTGCACGGCGACGTCGACCCCGCGGTGGCGTCGGTCGCGGGCTTCCTGTCGCCGACCCCGGGCGGCGTCGGGCCGATGACCCGCGCGATGCTCATGAAGAACGTGGTCGAGGCCGCCGAGCGGCACCTGCACTAGGCGCTGCGGGCGCGGCACGGGCGCTCGCTCGGGCGCTCCCTCGCCCCGCTTCGTGAGCAGGAATGGTCGGGTCCCGGTGTGCGACTCGACCATTCCTGCTCACGAAGGGCGGCCAGGAGGCGCGGCTCGCCCCCCGCCCCGTCGGTCCGGTCGCGGGGACGGCCGGGTCCGGGACCGCCCCTCGGACGGGCGGTTCTGCTGCGGGCCGTGCCGCGCTACGGTTCGAGCATGACCACGACCGCCGCGGAGCCACGGGGCCGCGAGACGTTGTTCACGACGGACGCCCGGAAGCTCGTCTGGATCACCCTGATCTGCCTGTTCCTGCAGGCGATCGGTCAGAACTGGTCGGCCGCTCCGCTGCTGCCGGGGAGCACGCCGGAGGCCTCTCCCGGGTCGGTGCAGTTCGAGGCGCGGCCGTGGATCGGCTGGGTCGTGCTCACGCTCGGCTTCGCCGTCGCCGGCTTCGTCGTCGGCGTCGCTCGACGCGGTGCTGCGCGCTGGGACCAGGACCGTGTGCTCGCCCTCGGTCTGGCCGGGGTCGTCGGCGTGACCGTGCTGGTGTGGGTGCTGTTCATCGTGCAGTACGAGTGGGTGTACTGGGCGGTCGCGCACGGCAACCTGCACCCGTTCACCATCGGGGACGTCTCGTCGTCGATCGAGCGTCCGGGGTACCAGCCGTGAGCGCCCCGCGAGGTGCTGGCGTCCCGACCACGGGGGACACCGTGCAGACCGCGCCCGTGATGGCGCCGACCGGTCGACGGCTCCGCCCGCGCGGGTGGGGACTGGCGGTCGTCGGCATCGGCGCCGTCGCGCTGTGGCCGAGCATCACCACGTGGTCGATCTCGGCCGACTACGGCGGGACGGACACCGCCGGCAATTGGATCGACAACGCCGGCAACCGGGTCGCCAGCGCGCCGCCCACCGTGCAGGTCGAGGGGCACACGGCGCCCGTCGCGCTCGCGGTCCTGTTGCTCGTCGTGGTGGTCGGCGTGTTCCTGCCGCCGACGCTCGAACGGCACGGCCAGCGAGCCCTCGGCGACGTCATCCGGTACGCGGCGTACCTCGCCGTCCCGGTGGTCGTCGTGGTCGGTGTGCTCGTCTACACGGTGTGGCAGGGTCACGTGGTGATGGACCAGGTGCAGCACGAGGTCCTGCGTCCACACGGGTTCCCGTGGGGCGGGGTCTCGGTCACGATCGGGCACATGACCCGCTGACTGGTCGCGGGCTGTCAGTCGCGGCGGGCGCCCTGCGCGGCGTGCACCGTGAAGACGGTCGGTTCGCGGTACCCGGCATCGGCGAAGGCGGCGGTGACGGCCGCGGCGATGCCGGTACGGGCCTCCCGGTCGACCAACGCGATCGCCGCGCCGCCGAAGCCGCCGCCGGTCATGCGTGCACCGACCGCGCCGTGCGCGACGGCCGTCGCGACGGCGAGGTCGAGCTCCGGCACGGAGATCTCGAAGTCGTCGCGCATCGACTCGTGCGACGCGACGAGCAGCGAACCGATCGCCCGCGGGCCCTCTTCGCGCAGCGTGCGGACGGTGTCGAGGACGCGCTGGTCCTCGGTCACGATGTGCCGCACACGGCGGAAGGTCTCGTCGTCCAGGAGCTCCTGCGCACGCGGCAGGTCCTCGACGCTGACGTCACGCAGGGCCTCGACACCGAGCACCTGCGCACCCTTCTCGCACGAGGCCCGACGAGCCGCGTAGCCACCGGTCGCGTGGGCGTGCTCGACGCGGGTGTCGATGACCAGGACCTCGAGCCCGTTCGCCTCGAGCGCCAGGTCGACGACGGCGGTGTCGAGCGTGCGGCAATCGAGGAACACGACGGCGTCCTGCTCGCCGAGCAGCGAGGCGGACTGGTCCATGATCCCGGTGGGGGCACCGACGGCGTGGTTCTCCGAGTACTGCCCGACGCGCGCCAGGGTCTTCCGGTCGAGGCCGAGTTCCCACAGGTCGTTGAACGCCAGCGCGACACCGCACTCGATCGCGGCACTGGACGACAGACCCGCACCGACCGGCACGTCGGACTCGATGAAGACGTCGAAGCCGGTCTTGTCGCCCAGATCGGCTCCGGCCTGCTCGCGCAGGGCCCAGGCGATGCCGAAGACGTAGGCCGACCAGCCGTCCATGGCCTCCGGCGACAGGTCGTCGAGGGACAGCGCCACCGGCTCGCTCGCGGGGTCGAAGGCGGAGGCGACGCGGATGCTCCGGTCGTCGCGCTGCGCGATGGACGCGGTGGTGCGACGGTCGATCGCGAAGGGCAGCACGTAGCCGTCGTTGTAGTCGGTGTGCTCACCGATCAGGTTGACGCGACCCGGGGCGGAGTACCGCACCGTCGGCTCGTACCCGTAGACCTGCTGGAACGTCATGCGCGCTCGACTCCCTGTCGGATGAACTCGGCTGCCTTCTCGGGAACGAGGTCCCCGATCCAGGCGCCCATGGCGGCTTCGCTGCCGGCCAGGAACTTCAACTTGTCCGCCGCACGTCGCGGCGAGGTGATCTGCAGCATCAGCCGCACGGTGTCGCGGGCGGTGTGCACCGGGGCCTGGTGCCACGCGGCGATGTACGGGGTCGGGTCGCCGTAGAGCGCGTCGAGCCCACGCGTGAGCCGGAGGTGCATGTGGGCCAGCTCGTCCTTCTCGGCGTCGGTCAGGCCGGCGAAGTCGGGGACGTGGCGGTGCGGCAGCATGTGGATCTCGATGGGCCAGCGCGCGGCGAACGGGACGAAGGCGGTGAAGTGCTCGCCAGCGAGGACGACCCGCTCGGAACCCCGCTCGTTCGCGAGGTGCTGCTCGAACAGGTCCGGGCCGAACCGCTCGATGCTCGCGAGCAGGCGCTGGGTCCGCGGCGTGATGTACGGGTACGAGTAGATCTGCCCGTGCGGGTGGTGCAGCGTGACGCCGATCGCCTCACCCCGGTTCTCGAAGGGGAACACCTGCTGGATGCCCGGCATCGCCGAGAGCGCGGCGGTGCGATCCGCCCAGGCCTCGACGACGGTGCGGGCGCGCGACTCGGAGATGGAGGCGAAGGACCCGGAGGTCTCGGGCGAGAAGCACACGACCTCGCACCGGCCGACCGAGCGGAGCTGCCGGTTCAGGCCGACGTCGCTCAGGGACTCGAGCGACTCGGGAGCGTCGTCGGCTTCGAGCAGCGGGCCGAACGACGGCGAGCGGTTCTCGAACACGGCGACGTCGTAGCGGCTCGGGATCTCGGACGGGTTGGCCGGGCTCTGGGGTGCGAGCGGATCCTGGTCGGCCGGCGGCAGGAACACCCGGTTCTGGCGGGACGCTGCGATCGACACCCACTCGCCCGTCAGGACGTCCTGCCGCATCCGCGCCGTCTCGGGCCGCGGGTCGAGCACGCGCTCGTCGATGCTGCGTTCTGCGGGCAGCGTCGAGTCGGCGTCGTCGAAGTAGAAGAGGTCGCGGCCGTCCGCGAGCTTCGTCACGCGCTTGGTGATCACCGGAACAGCCTAGCGCCCGTACGAAGCGTTGCGAAAGGCATCGGAAGCAAGTGAAACTGTCCCCATGACGGACGCCGACCTCTCGTTCCTCGCCGGCGCGCTGCCCGCGCCCCTGCGGCAGGACCGCATCGTCGCGATCGTCGACGGCGCCCCCGGGATGGTCCGGACGGCCGCGTTGGCCGCGTCCCTCGGCACCAGCGAGGTGACGGTCCGCCAGGACCTCGCCGTCCTCGACCAGGAGGCCCGGATCCGCCGGGTGCACGGGGGTGCGGTCCGCCTCGGGGCCGGGTCCACCGAGCGCCCCTTCGAGGAGACCGCCGTCGAGCACCAGGTGGCCAAGGCCGCCATCGGCCGTGCGGCCGCTGCGCTGGTGCGCCAGGGGGAGTGCGTCGTCCTCGACGTCGGCACCACGCCGGCCGCCGTCGCCGAGGCCCTCGTGGCGCGCACCGAGCTCACCGGCGTCACGGTCGTGACGAACTCCCTCACCACGGCGCTCGCGCTCGAGCGAGCTGTCCCGCGCTTCACCGTGATCGTCACCGGCGGCACCCTCCGGCCCCTGCAGCACTCGCTCGTCGCCCCCTTCAACGGCGCGGTCCTGCCGATGATCGCCGCGGACGTCGTGTTCCTCGGTGGCACCGGCCTCGACGTCGACCACGGCCTGACGAACGTGAACCTGCCCGAGACCGAGGCCAAGCGGATGCTCGCGGCGACGGCCCGGCGTACGGTCGTGGTCGCGGACGGGTCGAAGTTCGGCCGGGCCCACATCGGGGTCGTCCGCGCGCTCGAGGACATCGACGTCGTCGTCACCGCCGGGGCCGACGCCGCCGCGGTCGCCACGATCCGGGCGGCCGGGGCCCAGGTGGTCGTCGCCGACGGCGAGGACCGCACCGAACCAGCCGGAAGGAAGAACACCCCATGACCGCAGCACCCACGGGTGGCCAATACCGCCTCCACCACGCCGGACCCGACGGGGTCGTCGAAGCCGTGGTCACCGAGGTCGCCGCGGGCATCCGCGAACTCCGCGTCGCCGGCTTCGACATCACCGAGCCGTTCCCCGTGACCGAGCAGCCGCCGGGGGCGAACGGTATCGTGCTGGCACCCTGGCCGAACCGCGTCGCCGGTGGTGTGTGGGAGCTCGACGGCGAGCGGCAGCAGCTCGACATCTCGGAGCCGAAGTACGGCAACGCCTCGCACGGACTGCTGCGGTTCGCCCCGTACCGGGTCGTCTCCCAGACCGAGACGTCGATCCAGCAAGAAGCGACGATCCACCCGCAGCACGGATGGCCCTTCACCCTCGAGACGCGCGTGCTGCACGAACTCGTCGACGACGGCATCCGCGTCACGCACGAGGTCACGAACCGCTCGGGCGTCCGCGCACCCTTCGCCGTCGGCGCACACCCGTACCTGCGTGCCGGTGACACCCCCGCCGACGACCTGGTCGTCACGCTCGACGCCGCGACCGCCTTCACCGTCGACGAGCAGAAGGTCCCGAACGGTTCGGTGCCGGTCGAGGGGACGCCGTACGACCTGCGCCAGGGGCGACGTGCCGGGGACTCGGACCTCGACACCGCCTACACGGACGTCACCCCCGACGCAGACGGGATCCGCCGCACGACGATGCACGGGCCCGAGGGCGACGGTGTGGAGCTCTGGCAGGACGCCTCGTTCCCCTACGTGCAGGTCTTCACGTCGCGCGAGTACCCGCGCGGCGACGGGAAGGGCCTGGCCATCGCGGTCGAACCGATGACGGCACCCGCCAACGCCCTGAACTCGGGCGAGGGCCTGCGCTGGCTCGAGCCGGACGAGACCTGGACCGGTTCGTGGGGGATCCGCCGCGTCTGGTCCTGAGGACTCCGGTCGGCGCCACCGCTGACACGAGGAAGGCCCCGCCGGGTGTCCGGCGGGGCCTTCTGCGTTCGTGTCGGACGCCGCGCGTCAGCCGCGGCGCATCCGGAGTGCCTCGACCGCGAGGGACTCGGTCGCGTACCGGCCGACCTCGTGCGCCCACGCCGGGTCGTCGCCACGGAGCGCGATGAAGTCCTTGCGCTGCCGGCAGACGTAGCCGAGCACGGCGGTGGCCGTCGCGACCTCGATGAAGTCCTTGCGGATGTGGCGGGTCGTGACCTGGGCGTTGCGGCGGAGCGTGTCGAGCAGGAGCTCGTTGCTCATCGTCGTGTTGGTCGCTGCTGCGAGCTCGACGATGCGGCGCGCGTCACCGGTGGTGCTGGTCTGCGTGGCCTCGATGGGCTCGATCACGGTGTACCCCGTTCGTTCGTGGTGGTGCTGTGCTGCAGGATCCGGTGATCGGATCCGGGAACGACACTATCGGCGGCAGGCCAACAATCCGCTGAGGGCGGGCTGTGGTGGGCAGGGGATCTGCCATGAGCCCGCTGGGGACGGGTTGTACCCCGTTCAGGACTGGGTGATCTCGCTCAGACGCAACGGGCGCTGCCGACGGGTGCGGCGAGGGCATCGAGGGATTCGCTGACGCGGTCCGCCAGGTACTGGTAACCGGCGTCGTTCGGGTGGCCGCCGTCGACGGCGGAGTACCCCGGACTGTTGCTCGACGTGAACCACCTGCCGGCGAGGGCGTCGATGTAGGGCACGCCGGCGGCGGCGGCCCCCGCGGAGACCGACGCGGCGACGCCGACGGTCGAGTTCGCCCACGGGAGCGGTGCTGACGGGCCGAGCGCGACCACGACGGCGTCCGGCCAGGTCTGCTGCGCCGTGCGGAGGGTCCGCTCCACCGTGGCGCGGAGGGTGTCCGCGTCGACGAGCCAGTCGTTCTGGCTGCCCTGCACGATCACGAGTTGGGGGTCGAACGAAGCGTGCCGCTCGATGCGGGGCCCGTACGTGTAGTGCGACGAACCGGTCCGACCGGTGTCGACGTAGCCCGTGCCCGGGTACCCGTCGATCTTGGCCGTCCACCCACGGTCCTCGCTGAGGTCCTGCGCCCAACCGCGGAGTCCGCTGGCCGAGCCCCGACCCGAGGTGTACGAGTCACCCACGATCAGGACGCGTGACCCGGGCTCGATCGCCGCGGCGACGCGGTCGGCCGAGACGCCGGGGGCAGCGACGGCCGAGGCCGAGGTCGACGAGGACACCGGCTGGCAGGCACTCGAGACGCTCGGCAGGATCAGCAGGAGTCCGGAGACCCCGAGTGCCATCGCGCCGAGGGCGAGTGCCGGCACCAGCTTCCGGCGGCGTCGGCGCATCGTCGCCGGGCCGGTGGGGGTGCCCGGCCGCTCGCGCTGCGATCGTCGGCCCATCCGTCGCATTCTAGACAAGAGTGCGAAGCGAGACTGGGAGGCAGGCGGTCCTGACCAAGGTGTGGGCCCCGTGGGGCTCGAACCCACGACCCTCGGATGAAAAGCCGGCGTTCAGGAAGGTGTGGGCCCCGTGGGGCTCGAACCCACGACCCTCGGATGAAAAGCCGGCGTTCAGGAAGGT